>NZ_JBCOMI010000003.1:99763-206315 GCF_040924245.1 Ruminococcus sp. J1101004sp1_RTP21198st1_B9_RTP21198_201120
GTTCTATCTTCACATAAAAAGCCTGGGAAGCTTATCCACCCAGACTTTTGTCCACATTACCTTTCGGAAATATTTTATAATGACTGTGTTTTTCTGTCAATTATTTTTTCGCCTACACATAAATAAATTACAGCGTTCCTGTTCACTCCGTTCGCAGTATCATTACAGCCATTTTTTCAAAACATCACTCAGCTTATTCATATCCAGCGGCTTTGCGATATGTCCGTTCATACCTGTATTTTTTGCCAGCTGTACATCTTCTGCAAAAGCATTGGCAGTCATGGCAACAATTGGCAGTTCTCCTTTTTCACCGGGGAGGCTTCTAATTGCTGCGGTTGCCTGATAACCATTCAGAACAGGCATTTGGATATCCATAAAAATAAGGTCATACCGGTCTTTTGGAGAAACCTCCACTTTTTCAACTGCAATTTTTCCATTTTCGGCTGTCTCAACTTCTGCCCCTGTCATCTGCAGGATTTCCACTGCAATTTCTCTGTTTAACTCATTATCCTCGACCAGCAGAATCCTTTTTCCTGTGTAATCTGCTTCTGACAGATTCTCCAGATAATTCCTTGCTGTTTTTTCTTTTTTGTCAGAAACAAACTGCCGCAGTGTAGCGGTCAGCCTGGAACGGAATAACGGTTTTGCAATAAAAGCATCTACACCTGCTGCCTTTGCATCTTCTTCAATCTCGCTGAACTCATAAGATGTCAGTACAATGATGGTAATCTCCTTCCCTATCCGTTTCCGAATCTGTCTGGCAGTTTCTATGCCATCCATATCCGGCATCTTCCAGTCCAAAATAACAGCAAAGTAATCATTTTTTAACTCATGACGTGCATAGCAGCGCTCAACGGCTTCTCTGCCGGAGAGGACCCATTCGCCTGTAATTCCAATCTCCTTCAATGTCGCAACTGTACTTTCACAGCATGTCTTATCATCATCCACAACCAGAACCGGCAAATTCATCAGATTTTCATCCTTTTCTTTCTCTTTTTCCTGAAGTTCAAGATAAATTGTTACCGTAATTTTAGTTCCCTTGTGTAAGGTGCTGTCCACTTTAATATTACCATTCATCAGATTTACAATATTTCTGCTGATTGCCATTCCCAGACCAGTTCCCTGAACTCTGGTTGTCCGATGGTCATCTGCGCGGCTGAAGGGATCAAACATGATTTTCTGGAATTCCGGCGACATACCGATTCCATTATCCTCAATCGTGAATTCATAGCATCCAAGCTCCGAAAATCCATTTGGCTTTTCCTCTATGGAAAAAGTAATATTCCCGCCATCCGGTGTATACTTGATCGCATTACTCATCAGATTCACAAATACCTGCTGAATCCTCAGACTGTCACCGCAGACATCCTCATGTTCAATATGATTAATGTGTATATCAAAATTATGTTTATGTTCATCAAGCACCGGTCGCGTAAGTGTAATAAGATTATCCACCAACTCTGACAGATTGAAATCTTCCTGTGCCAGTGTCATTTTTCCACTTTCAATACGTGCCATATCCAGCACTTCATTGATCAACCCAAGCAGATGACGGCTTGATTCTGTAATCTTGCTGAGACATTCAATAACTCTGTCCTGACTCTCAATATTTGCTCCGGCGATTGCTGTCAGACCCACAATGGCATTCATCGGTGTTCGGATATCATGGGACATATTGGAAAGGAATTCTGTTTTTGCACGATTTGCATTTTCTGCGGACCGGTAAGCCTCTTTCAGTGCCTGACGGGATTCAATCTCTGCTTTCTTCTCCTGTGTCACATCCATGGATGCCAGCAATACCTTTTCCAGCTTTCCATTCTTCCATTCCAAGGGAATATAAGAAGCGATTTTATAAGTCTTTTCATCCAGGCTGCAATACTCAAACTTATAAATATCATTTTCGCTTTTCAGATTTTCCCGGATATTTTCCGGGGCTATCAGAATATCTATAGCTTCCAACGGTTCCAGTGTCTTATACTTTTCAAGAACCTGCATCTGAAAATCATGATAGAAGCCCAGAGGTTTATATATCATCTGTCCATTCAGATTGTAGAATTCATATCTGTCATTTTCCAGATCACAGACAACAAAACGGTCAACCAGACGCACTATGCTCTGAATCAGCTGCTCCATGGAAGCATTATCCGCTGCCATCTGCAGATGCCGTGCGCTCTCTACCTTTGCCTCCGTAATATCCCGCAGAAAAATCATGGCATATTCTGAATCCTCTATCTCGCCACGTATGATCACATTACGGACCCATCGTTCTTCTCCCTTCAGAGTGATTCGGCACTCCAAAGACAATTCGGTTTCCAGACCCTTCAGTTTTTCCGCAATATAGCCACGATCATAAAAAGCGGATACTGCCTTCTTATCTGTTTCCACAACATAGGAATCCACAAAATGCCGGATCAGTTCATCCCATGTATGACTCTGTTCAAAAACAGTCATCAGGGACGGTTCAACCTTAAAGGTATCAAATGTGTTTGCCTCCAGGTTAACATAATATTCGCACAGATCTGTTTTCGTAAAGGCACGGTGGAAAGCAGCTGACTTTTGTGCCTGCATAATTTCTTTTTTTTCCGCATCAATATTAATAAAAATCCCGGCAATCCTGCTGGCAGAACCATCCAGCCGGCGTATTACTTCTGCTGATGCCCGAAACCACTGGTACTGATGATCCTTCATTCTCATACGGTACTCTACCTGGTATTTTACCTGATTCGTCTTATCCGCAATTGCCGCCTGAAGCTGCATCATTACTCTTTCTTTATCCTGTGGATGCAGAAGATCTGACCAGGATTCCAGTTTATTCGGAAAATCCAGAGTATCATGATAGCCAAGCATTTTTCGGAACTCATGGCTCCAGTTTGCATTCACAATCTCACTGTTTTCGTCACAGTCAAAATACCAGAAGCCGGAACGGATAGCCTCATTGATCAGTGCCAGATTTACATGATCCCAGTTGACCTGTACGGACATAATCCAGATCTGTCTGCCTGCTTCATCTGTCGCATCCTCTTTATAAAGCCGTACATTATTCACTGTACCGTCCGCTGTAAGGATCTGCGCTTCCCCGGCTCCGTGGATCTGCAAAAAACGGTCTCGATCCAATATACTTATATCCTTGCCGTAAAAAAATTTCTTCAATGAGCCTTTTGTCTGCTTCATAAAAGAATCGAACGTATGTCCTATACTATGTAGCAGCAGATTACTCACAGACAGAATAGACAGATTTTGGTCATAATATCCGGTCAACATACCTACCCCGCCATTATTTTCCAGTGTTTTCTGTATTGCCTGTGATAAATCCTGTGTTTGTCCAGGTACCGTCTTGTTTAAAGAATATATTTTATCCTCATAATTTTCCTTATATAACATTTTATAAAAACCCTCACTCTGTTTGATGCGTGTTTGAAAAAGGCTTTCTGCAAAATGTGGCGCGCAGATTGTAGGAATGCTTTTTCAACCACGCTCCAGAACATGCTCCGGCAAGTTCTCGTACATATTTTGGCATATAAAAAGGACACCTGACAAACATCCTGCCAGTGTCCCTGCTACATCTTTTTAAACTCACACATCCATATACATATAGTATAAAAGGTATCGGAATCGCTTCCGTTCTCACGTCTTTTCTATATATGGAAACAGCAGCAACCGGCTGACATGGTCAGACTTTCTGACTTTAGCCCCTTCTGGCTTTGCGTCCCTGCCTTTCAGCAAGTTTGCCTTTAAATAATTCCCATTTTTCATCAAAAATAAAATACCATGAAGTTTCCGGTGCGTCAATAATATTTTGATAGAAAATCTGTGTTTATGAACCATTCGCAAAGTCGAAGATGTCTCGCACAATCGTTACTCTGTCTTTGTCATATTCCCCGAAGTTCTGAATCATGCAGCAGCCACCACCAACAACTACATATAAACGCATCAGCTCCGGATTGTATTCCCTTTCTCTCAGCTTATGAAAGATTTCTCTTGTGTAATCACTGGCAGCCTTACGGATTACAGCCAAATACTTTTCTCCGATGTCTGCTGTCCCGGCACGGATCACCTGTTCAATCTATAGAATATCCAGACGGATGTGGAGTCTAAAAAAAACTTCACGCAACTGACCGCCCGATGACCACACCCTTGTTTCTGCTTCGCTGCGTACAGCTCGGAATCTCCAGCCGGGATCTGGATCTTCTTACGATTGGGATGGTGAACGACATGTACGCAGAAAGCAGCAATGATGAGTACAAAGGCTATGCGCAGATCGCTACGCAGAGGGATTTTGATGCATTTTAGCAAATTTATGTGCCTTATATAATGACAGTGTGTTGACATTAGACACGCATTTGAGTATACTATACTTGAATGGAGGTGTTCTGTATGGCAACAACTAATTTAAATATTCGTACAGAGAAGGCAATCAAGGATCAGGCGGAGGAAATCTTCAATGAGCTTGGTCTGAATATGACAACTGCTGTAAATATGTTCCTGAGAACCGCTATCCGTGAGCATGGTATTCCTTTTGAATTAAAACTGGAAGTACCGAATGATACGACAGCCGCTGCCATTGAGGATGGCAGAAAAATGATGAAGGATCCTTCTGCTCCGCGTTATTCCAGTATGGATGCGCTTAAGGCAGCTCTCGACGTATGAAATACGACATTCAGTTTACCAATCAGTTTAAAAAGGATTTGAAGCTTGCCAAAAAGCAAAATAAAAATCTTGATAAGCTGTTTGAGGTAATCGATATTCTGGCGAATGGCGGTACGCTGGATGCAAAATACAGGGATCATGACCTTACAGGAAACTATAAAGGCACGCGTGAGTGTCACATCGAACCGGACTGGTTGCTCATTTATGAGATTCAGAACAACGTTTTAGTACTCATGCTTTATAGGCTTGGTACGCACTCAGAACTATTCAAAAAATAGATTTAAAAAACAGAATAGCAATTCAGAAAGCATCTATCAGAAATGGTAGGTGCTTTTCTTATGCCCAAATCCAGGAAAGGAGGTGCGCTATGGCGGGAAGTAGAATCAAGGGTATCACGGTCGAGATCGGTGGCGATACTACCAAGCTTCAGAGTGCCTTAAAGGGTGTCAATTCAGAAATCAAGAATACGCAGTCACAACTTAAGAATGTCGAAAAGCTCCTGAAATATGATGCTCTTCAGAGGGAGATCATCGAAACGGAAGAATATCTCAAAAAGCTGTAAGCGCAGGCCAATCAGTCTGCCACTGCTGTGCAGAAGATTGCTACTGCTGGTGAAAACCTGAAGTCTGCAGGCGATAAGGTTTCCTCCACCGGCGAAAAGCTCCTTCCTGCCTCTGCTGCAGTTACAGCTCTTGGCGTTGCTGCTGTAAAAACAGACTCCGATTTTGATTCTTCTATGAGCCAGGTAGCCGCCGTGTCTGGTGCAACCGGAGATGATTTCGATAAGCTCCGTGCAAAGGCTCATGAGATGGGTGCGAAAACCAAGTTCTCAGCATCCGAGGCTGCGGATGCTATGAACTACATGGCGATGGCTGGATGGAAAACCTCCGACATGCTGGATGGTATCGAAGGTATCATGAACCTTGCTGCGGCATCTGGTGAGGACCTCGCCACCACATCGGATATCGTAACCGATGCACTGACTGCATTTGGTCTGACAGCCAAAGATTCTGGGCATTTCGCAGATATCCTTGCAGCGGCAAGCTCTAACGCAAATACAAAGGCAATGGATGATTGGCGACTGCGAAGCCGAAAACATCGACATGATTATCACCAAGTCCATCAGCCGATTTGCCAGAAACACGCTGGACTGCCTGAAATACATCCGCCAGCTGAAGGATAAGAACATTCCCGTCTTCTTTGAAAAGGAAGCCATCAATACAATGGATGCCAAGGGTGAGGTTCTGATTACGATTATGGCTTCCCTTGCGCAGCAGGAATCATAATCCCTCAGTCAGAATGTGAAGCTGGGACTCCAGTTTCGCTACCAGAATGGCCAGGTACAGGTAAATCACAATCACTTCCTCGGCTACACCAAGGATGCAGATGAGAATCTCATCATCGATCCGGAACAGGCAGAGGTGGTAAAGCGCATCTACCGGGAATACCGGGAGGGTATTTTCTACATCCACAAACCAGAATTGTCTTAACACTGTGCTGTTTCTCTTTTCTTCCAACATATGAATCCATACATGTCATTAAGAAAAAATATCAAGAAATTTACAACCACTGGAATATACCCCGGGTCCTTAATTGATGCCAGTATCCATAAGATAATCAGCACGATGTCATTCGATGCATATCCCAAAGCATAATAGGAAGACCGTAACATAGTGAGTGATGCAGCAAAAAAACTTGTTACTACCGAAATGGTACTAAATATCAGATTCGGCGTGTTAAGTTTTTTTAGTAATATATAAAATGCAATTGTCACTGCCACATTGCAAAGAACAAGAACTCCTGCTCCTTTTCTTGTAATTTTTCGTATTTCTACTGTTCCATCACTACTGTTTCTCGCATTTTTCAGCCATGTCACAATCGACCAAACAGACATCGGAAGTGACATAAATAAGTAAGTAAACATCTCTCCCCAGTAGCGAAAACGGTATGATATTATCGCATACTGGATGCAGAAAATCGTCATCAATATCGGTGCCCATACATTTCCCTGTGCGGCAAATATCAGTGAAGTTACACCAATACAAGTTGCAGTAAGTGTCAAAGCATCTACTCTTCCTGCCATAATATTGGACATAACAACAATAGCAATAGACACGAACCAAAGTGCCCATTCTCTTTTGGTCATTCTTTTAAATGGATTATTCATTTTTCTAATTCCCTTCATACGTTGATTTGAGACAACAGGAAATTAGATATATTTTATACCTGTTGTCTCTTAAAATTGGATACCCTTTATATGCTTCTCTTGCGAAGCAATGGCACCCTTCTGCATATGAAGGATTGCATAATTACTTTCGTGAAATTGATAATATCCAAAAAACATAATTTTATCCTCTATAACGCTCTGACAAATCGCGATTCACCGAATTTTCCCTTGCCATCTAATCCACTGCCTCAAATCGTGACATCTAATCCGAGGTTACAACCTGACACACATTTTGCAGTAGATATGTTTCCATATAAAACAACCGAGCTTTTTCAGGAGTTAGGCTTCTATTCCCAACTTCCGAAAAAGCCCGGAAATACGCCGCTTTCTGGCACTTGATTTTATTTTCTTGACATCAAGACTACCGTCTCAACATGCGTTGAGACGTCTGAACTGCTCTCTTTTTTACTCGTTGGTTTGCGAAAATATGTCCAACGTCTCATCAGTTTGTGGAAACATATCAATGGATTACAGCTTCTCCATTGTATGTTTTTGGTACAGTTAACTTCTAGAATAACCTACTTACTTCAACGTATCATTTCAATGATAAATTGTTCTGTTCCCTCTTCCAATTGCCTTACTCCACTTGGAGTAAAACCGTGTCGCAAATAAAAGTGCTGCGCTTTTGTATTCTTCTCAAGAACCCATAGTGAATTACAATTCCTACTTACGGCAAAATCTAATAATTTACCTCCGATTCCCTGATCCACGAAAAACGTATCTACATACAATTCCAAGACTTGCGTTCCCTGAATATGAATGAACCCCTTAACAAAATCATCTTCATATACATAAAATTCCTTAAGTATCTCTGGGTGCTCGATGTATTCTTTTGCCAACGGATAAACTTGTATTTCACCAAATGAAACCATATCATCGTGAAAAATTTCTCTATAGTTCATCCGCTTGGAGAATACTGATATCTCAGCAATTCTCGATGCATCTCTATCTATTGCTCGTCTTATCATGACTAATTCTCCTTTTTGTAATAAACTGAAATTCATCAGCATCTCTGCCTTCCTCTTTTATTCCGCAGGGATTATTTCGCCTCGGTTAGATACGTCCCCCATCGCTGAAACCATCTCTACCAGGCCATTCCATCAACTTCCGATTTAAACAATTCTCCACATATCTAATCCACTGTCTCAAATCGTGACATCTAATCCGGGGTTACAACCTGACACACATTTTGCAGCGGATATGTTTCCATATAAGAAAACCGAGCTTTTTCAAAAGTCTGGCTTCAAATCCAAACCTCCGAAAAAGCTCGGAATCTATGTTTTTTAATTTGTCTACGCCACGCCGGATGCGCTACGGAAGCAAAGCTTCCTACGCTTATCCGCGGCATTCGCCGCATACAGCCCATCGCATAATGGTGCCTTTGTGAGCAAGCTCCCACAGCACCTTATGCTCGGTCTTAACCATTGAAGTCTATGGGAACAAGTCGGTATAAGGCCTTTTCTACCTATACAATGCAAGGCAAGTTTACACTGCTGCCACCTGCCACTGTCTCGACCGTTGAGACAGTGAAGGCCGCTTAACTTCTACACAATCCATCCGTTCAAACCACGGATTTGCCATACACTCGCAGGGAGTTGAGTTGCCTGATTTCACCGTCTCGACCTGATATCTGATCCTTATTTCTTTGCGCTTTCTTCCAACTCCAGCATATACCTATCAAAGTCGGACATGAATAAACTGTCCTGGATCACGCGATATTTTTCAAATTCTGTCTCAGCATGAAGCTTTGCAATTTCTGCGGACACCTTACCCGCATCCTGTAAAATGCCATAATCAAACATTTCAATGAAGCTGTTGAGCCTCTTTTCCCAGTCCTGCATCGTAAGCGGAATATGTCGTAAGGTCATGTTTTCCGCAAAATCCAGGTATGCCGTCACCATACGATTCAGCTGCTTCATTTCATCCTGACTCAGATAATTTTTAGCAACCGTGACATCGCTTTTCTTAATCTTTCCGTCAGGAGCATCTGCCCAGGTGGTTAATCCCATGTGCTCTTTTGTGTGATCCGCTCTTTCCACGATCATCTCCGCCGCCGTATGTCCATGAACGGCATAATGCATTTTATTCTGAACAGTCGCATAGAATCTTCTCGTTGTTGCAGCATTTTTATCATAGTCAATGGCTGTCGCATACAGGTCAGTGATCTTCTGATAGAATTTTCTTTCGCTGGCACGGATCTCTCGGATGCGCTCTAGCTGCTCATCGAAATACTTTTCTGTCAGATACGTTCCGCGCTTCAGCCGCTCATCATCCATGACCCAGCCTTTGATGGTGTAGTCCTTTGCGATCTGGTTTACCCATTTTCGGAACTGTACCGCACGCTCGGAATTGACCTTGAAGCCTACGGCAATGATCATTTGAAGGCTATAGTGCTTGGTATCGCGTGTGACCTGGCGAGAACCTTCGGTTTGAACTATTCGGAAATTCCGAATAGTTGCGGCCTCTTCCAATTCACTATCCGCATATATTTTTTTAATATGTTCATTTATCGTTGGTGAACCAACATCATACAATGTGGCCATCATCTTCTGTGTCAGCCATATATTCTCATCCTCATAGCGCATCTCTATGCTGTCCTGTTGATCACCTACAGAGGCAACATAGGTCAGGTACTCTGCTGCGCTGGAACGGATGGTTATTTCATCTTTTTTCTTTGCCAAATAGAATGCCTCCCTTCTACATATCACTAGATCCAGCCATTCTTTTTAAATTTCTCAATTTGAGCTAATTCTTCCTCAGATGGTTCGCCCGCCTTACCCTCGCTGACCGGAGTGTTTAAATATTCGTTATTCCATCTGTTCATGATTTTGACAACCTCATCAGATACACGAATATCACGTTTCGTGATGGATTCCAGGTTCCAATCCATTACATCAGAGGTTCCCATTGCCTTAGTAATTACAATTTTGGAAGCTATGTACTCTTTTTTCTTCTTGCCAAAATATCCATTACCAGCGACAATGTTCAGCTTCTTTTCGAATGGGAGCTTATTGCCTATATGCTCAATTTTCTCTTTGATGGTTGCGTCTGGCTCATCCGGAAAATAATTCGTCTGCCACTTCTGTGGAAAGATATGCTCTATCTCCCACTTAGCCGGAAGCAAATCATCCTGATGTTCATACGCAAGCGTCTTCAGAAGCATACGCACTACATTACGATTCGGATTCTGGATATATGGCTCCAGCTGTGTCATATCGACAGTCTTAAATTCAAACGTAGGTATATCCGATGCTACAATTGCAGAATTCAGCTTCAGAATATCCGGCTTTACAGCATTGATTGTCGGTATCATCAAGTATTTTGTCATCAGCTCCATGAGCAGCTTATTCAAGAACCGAGCAAATCGTGTTTCAAAATTTTCTTCATTCCTGTAGCAAACATAGTAAATAACAACCGGGTATTTCCAGTACTCGTTCGGATATGAAGTCAGAATATCCAGTGTCTGCCTAATTTTAATATTCTTGGACCAGGCTTCATCTTCAAGTTCCTCTCCTTTGTTTACAACCTTCCACAGATTCAGGATAACAAAAAGAGTATCCAACAATTCAGGCTTATACAAGCGTTCAAACTTATTAACCGCATAATACTTCCTGACACCAGGAGTAGTCGTCTTCGTATCCTTATCCAGTGCTCGATAATAAAACATATTGTAGTAGAACAGCTGCTGGATGCTTTCATTAGCATCTGTAGACTGCTCATCTAAATCTTTCCAGCGGTCAATAAATGCCTTCTTATCATCCGGCGCAAGCTGGTTGTAAATCTTTGCCTTAAAAATATCTGCGTCCGACAGAGGAAGACCTCTATCATTTAACGTTGAGAAAATAGTCAACGCAGTATCCTGGGTGTCTGCTGTGATAGGAAGCAGAATAGCCTGGTTCAAGAGCGCATAGATAAACTGATATACCATCAATGGATTCTCTGTGGAATGCTTATCAAACAACTCTTGAAAATGGCGATAATTCTTTGAATAGTTATCTTTCGCATCCTCATCCGCTTTTCCGGTTTCCAAGATTGATCGCAGAATTTCATTTCCTTCGTTATTCACAACACGTGAGGTCAAAAGGATATTTTTGAAATCCACCGTTCCAGTAAGTTTATTGGTTCTCCAGATAGTAGGCTCAATCTTTCCAATAAAGTTATTGGCCTCTGCCGTTCTCTCTGATGCAGGCGTAGCAACAAGCTTCGTATAAATTGCACGTAGCAGCAGAAACAAAGACGTAATACGCTGCTGTCCATCAATTATTTCCTGCTCACCATCTTCATTTTCGTAGGAAACCACACTTCCGAGGAAGTAGGAACTCTCTCTTTCTGTACCGCCACTTGTAGCAGTAAAATCCCATAAATCCTCAAAAAGTGTTTCTACCTGTTCATCCGTCCAAGCATATGGTCGCTGGTACTCAGGAATGACAAACGGTTTTGATTTTCCGCTACCCAGGAGCGCTTCCACGCTTTGTTTATTTACTTCTATCGTTGTTGGCATGTTTACGCCCTCCTCTAATTATCAAAGAAAGTATGTAAATCAATTATTTCGTAATCTTTTGAAAGCCGCACGGGATAACTCTTTCCAGCCTCTATAGTCTCATTTGGAAGAACTATTCTATACTCCTGTTCTTGCTCAAAAAATACATCTTTGCAGAATAAAACTCTAAATGCATAATCCGCATAAAAAGTATATCTTATTCCTCCGTCTACTTTTTCTGGAGATGCATCTTGCATCAAATATTTCATATACTCCATGTCCATAGCTATTTCACCATCGGTGGTTTCGTAACCTTTATCTATATGAAAATAATTGACTTTTTCAGCCTTAATCTCAGTACCGATACTTCTTTTAACATCTTCAATAAATTCCTCAGGATTCGGAATTACTGCAACAGCATCAGCATTAGGGAAGTGTTCCCTAATAGTCTGTTTTTTATCATCTGAAAGATTGATGATTGAAGCTCCAGTAATATCGACTTTGCAATCGTCTTCATAAACAGCAAACATACAAAAAACTGGCATTTTCTCTGCTGGTTCTATTCTCACCAAGCCATTTGCTTTTCCACATTTTGCAATTACCTCTTTGGTATCTGGATGCTGCATTATCATTTTTTGAGCAAACATTCTAGTACCAGCTTCAAGAATATCTCCTTGTCCTTTGATTTTCAGTTTATCTTCAATCCCCCAGAAAGTAATTGCATTTGAACAATATATATTTCCACTTACTAGACTTTCCAAATGTTCTCTCTTTCCAAATTTCAACAGGTATTTAATATCTGCCACTCATTCATTCCTCCTTGCCATCTAATCCACTGCCTACAAACACCCCAAATGGTCGAATTGCCGGATTGGTTGTCATCCGTTTTCATTTTCCCAAAATCATCCCCAAATGCCTGACATCTAATCCACTGTCTCAAATTGTGACATCTAATCCGATGTTACAACCTGACACAGATTTCGCGGTAGATATGTTTCCATATAAAACAACCGAGCTTTTTCAAGAGTTAGGCTTCTATTCCTAACTTCCGAAAAAGCCCGGAAATACGCCGCTTTCTGGCACTTATTTATCTTTCCTTGACATCAAGACTACCGTCTCGACATGCACCGTCTCGCAAAACTGATCCACGCTGCAGCTGCGCTGAACCTCATAACCAGCTGCCAGAAATGCTGGTAAATCTCTTGCAAGACTTGTTGGTTTGCAGGAGATATAGACGATGTTTTCTACTCCATATGCCAGGATCTTCGGCAGCGCTTTGGGGTGGATTCCATCGCGAGGGGGATCCAGAATGATCATATCTGGTTTTTCAGTAAGATCGTCCAGGACTTTCAGGACGTCACCTGCGATGAAACGGCAATTGGTGAGACCATTTAAGGCGGCATTTACTTTTGCAGCTTCCACAGCTTCCTCAACAATTTCCACGCCGATAACCTCTTTCGCAACAGAAGCAAGAAGCTGGGCAATAGTTCCAGTACCGCTGTAGAGATCAAATACTTCTTTGTCCTTGGTGTCACCAATGTAATCACGCACAATAGAGTACAATACTTCGGCTGCCAGTGAGTTTGGCTGGAAGAAGGAAAATGTACTAATCTTAAATCGCAGACCCAGCAACGTTTCATAGAAGTAATCCTGTCCATAAAGCAATCTGGTTTCATCGCTCTGCACCACATCAGACAGAGAATCATTGATAATGTGCATAATTCCCACGATTTTTCCCTCCAGCGGAAGAGCCAGAAGCCTTGATACCAGCGGCGCATAGTCGTACTCTGCCTGGCTTGTGGTGATCACATGTACCAGAATTTCACCAGAGGTCACACCGCGGCGCAGAAGCAAGTGGCGCAGATAACCAGTATGCTGCATTTTCTTATAATGCACAGCCCCAAGCTCTGTAAAAAAGTCCAGCACACTGGAAAGGATCGCTGTCATATCCGGATGCACCAGCTTGCAGTCAGAAGCTGTCAGTACGTCGTAAGTGCTGCCTTTCTTGTGCAAACCAAGAGAAAGAGGACCATCTTTATATTCATCTCCAAAGGAAAATTCCATCTTATTACGGTAACCAAATTCAATAGGACTTCCGTGGATTCCTTCCCAGTGAAGGTCTGTACCAATACCTACTGCCTCCTGGAGAAGTCCTTTCACCTGAGTTTCCTTCATTTTTAACTGTTCTTCGTAGGACATTGTCTGGTACATGCAGCCACCACATGCTGGAAAATTCTTACATACAGGCTCTCTTACCTCAAGGGGAGATTTCTCCAGAACCTCCAAAAGTCTGCCTTCTGCCCTACCCGAGCGCTTCTTATTGATCATAAAGCGAACCTTCTGACCTGGAATTCCATTTTTTACAATTACTTTTTCTCCATCTATGTTCACATATCCCTTGTTGGGGAAATCAACTTTCTCGATAATTCCTTCGTAAATCTCTCCTTTTTTCATAAATCCTCCATAAAATAATTATATATAGATCGTAACTATTCCGCAGCTGTCTTTTATATATAATGCTGTCGCCAATAGATTACTGTTCACTGGTAACGTTCCGCGAGGTGTTTTTTTGAACAAAGTTCACAGAACCCCCGAAAATTGCGGCGCGAAATCATGTGAATGCATGATTTCTATGCATCGCGAAGCGTATTACTATGAAGATACAGAACAATTACCTTAAATCAAAAATAAGGTATACGGGGGAGCATAACTGCTATATGCCCGTATACCTTTTCATTTAATATGCACTCACTTATAAAAAATCCCCGAAATTATCCACATCCAAACCAGATTTGTATTCCAAAAATTGTGGACGACCGTGGATATCCGCTAAACGCCTTACTTATTTCTCCTCATCCTCGAAATAATCGTCATAATCATCATCAAAGTCTTCCTCGAAGTCTTCAAGATAATCCGGTGCGAAGAAGCGATATACTGCAAATGCAATTCCTGCAACAGCAGCTACAGCGCCAATGATAGCCAGTACCCAGAGGACTGTATTCTTCTGCTTCTCATCTTCTTTTTTCTTAAGTAATGATAATAATTCCTCGAGCTTATCCATTTTAATGTTCATGTGATACCATCCTCTCTTTCAAAGTACTCATTAGGTTTATTTATTATACCACTTTTGCAATTATTTTACCATAGTTAATATATTAATTTTAAATTTTTCCAAACCCAATTTCCAATCAAATTTTCTTCAGCTTGGCAAAGCTTGCGAACATCTTCTTCACACCAACCTTATCAAACTCCACTGTAACCTCATAATCACGACCGCCTTCCACGATTTCTTTCACAATTCCAACGCCAAATTTAATATGGCGAACCGTATCTCCCACCTCATAATCCAGCGAATTGGCTTTTGTTACTTTAAATTCTCTTGGCTTGTAATTTCTGCCCTGGAGAATTTCTTTCATCTTGGAGTATTTCGCCGGTGTTGGGATTAGTTCCTCCACTTTCGGCTTCTTCTCCTGAATAGTGTGTCCCAGATCTACCAGTTCTCTTGGAATCTCTCTCACAAACCTGGAAACCCTGTTATACTGAGTCTCTCCACGGATCATCCTCTGCTGGGCGCAAGTCAAAGTAAGGTCTTTCATTGCACGGGTAATTCCCACGTAACAAAGTCTTCTCTCTTCTTCCATCTCCCCGTCATCGCCATAGCTGATGGTCATATGACTAGGGAAAATGCCGTCTTCCATTCCTACCATAAACACCTTCGGAAACTCCAGACCCTTGGCACTATGTAAAGTCATAAGGAGCACATAATCCTGATCCGGATCTACAGTATCAATATCTGCTACCAGAGCCACCTCTTCCAGAAAGCCTGAAAGCGTAGCCGACTGATTCTGCTCCTCCATAGCCTCCTGATAAGCTACAGTCTTGGAAATCAACTCATCAATATTCTCAATTCTTGCTCTCGATTCTTCTGTATCCTCAGCTTCCAGCTCTGCCACATAACCTGTGGAATCAATTACCTCCTGCAGGATTTCCTCCACAGTCATCACATCTGCCTTGCTTTTCAGCATCTGTATAAAAGTTACAAAGCCATCGATCTTTGACAAGCTTCTTCCAATAGAAGGAACCTCTTCAGCCACGCGCAATGCCTCATACAGACTGATTCCCATATTGTCCGCATAATCCTGAACACGTCCAAGTGTCGTTGCACCGATTCCACGCTTTGGCACATTTATGATTCTCTGCACAGCAAGATCATCTCTGGCATTATTAATCGTTTTCAGATAACAGAGAAGATCCTTGATTTCCTTACGTGCATAGAAATTAACGCCTCCTACCAGTTTATATGGAATATTGGCTGCAATAAATTTCTCCTCGAAAATACGAGACTGGGCATTGGTACGATAAAGAATAGCGCAATCACGGTAGTTCCCAAGACCGTTTCTTTTTAACTTGCCGATTTCTCCTGCCACATACTCTGCCTCCTCATAAGCATTCAAAAACTGGCGAAAATGCACCTTGCTGCCTTCTTCGTTCTCTGTCCACAGGGTTTTTGCCTTACGCTCAGTATTATTCGCGATCACCTGGTTCGCTGCATTCAGAATATTCCTGGTAGAGCGGTAGTTCTGCTCCAGACGGATTACCCTGGCATCTGGAAAAACATGCTCAAATCCAAGAATATTTCCAATATTAGCCCCACGGAATTTATAAATGGACTGGTCATCATCACCTACCACACAAAGATTCTGATACCGCTGGGCCAGAAGACTGATAAACTTAAACTGTGCAGTATTGGTATCCTGATACTCATCCACCATAATGTATTTAAACCGCTCCTGATAGTACTCCAGCACTGCACCGCATTTTTCAAAAAGCTCCACCGTCTTTACGATCAGATCATCAAAGTCCAGTGCATTATTCTTGCGAAGAGCAGCCTGGTATTCACGGTAAACAGAAGCCACTTTCTTCATATTGTAATCTCCGGCAGCTTTCATCTCCATATCATCTGGTGTAAGCAGCTCGTCCTTGGCATGGGAAATCTGGGCAAGAAGGGAACGCTCTTTATAAATCTTGGTGTCAATGTTCATCTTCCTGCACACATCTTTCATAAGAGACTTCTGGTCATCTGTATCATAGATTGTAAAATTCGTGTCATATCCCAGATTATCAATATGTCTCCGAAGGATTCTTACGCAGGCTGAGTGGAAAGTAGACACCCAGATACTCTCAGAACCAAAGCCCACCAGCTTATCCACACGCTCTCTCATCTCCTGAGCAGCCTTATTGGTAAAAGTAATAGCCAGAATATTCCACGGATTTACTCCCTTTTCATCCATCAGATAGGCAATCCTGTGTGTCAGCACTCTTGTCTTGCCGGAACCAGCTCCCGCCAGGATCAGGACTGGTCCCTCTGTCTGTGCTACCGCCTCGCGCTGAGGGGGATTTAATGTATCATATATGCTCATTTATGTTCTCCTTTTTTCGCTAAAGCATGTTTGAAAAAAGCTTTCTGCAGGATGTGCGCCACAATTTGTAGGAGTTTCCGCCCTGATGAGGGCGTCACAGCGGACTGCGACAACTGAATTCGGACGAAATATACCGTCAAATGGGGCATGCAGATTGCGGGAATGATTTTTCAAATAGTTAAATCTCATTATACATGAAATCCTTATCTCCCACAACCCCGAACGTGCAGAAAATCCAAACATAGATTCGGGTTTTTACTGTTTACCAGTAACATTCCGCGAGGTGTTTTTTGTAAACAAAGTTCTGGTTTTTTTCTGTTTTTCACAAGATCTGAAAAAAACAGTTTACAAGTAGTTTTAAAAACTATATAATAAGGAGCAGAGGTGATAAAAATGACAGCTGATGATAAATCCATATTAAAGAGCATTCTGGAGCACATTTCCGGAATGGATTATATAAAACCAGAAGATCTTCCAAACATCGACCTGTACATGGATCAGGTCACCACGTTTATGGAGGATCAGCTTGCGTCCACAAAGCGTCACGATGATGACAAGATCCTGACAAAGACCATGATCAATAACTACGCCAAGAATAACCTGCTCCCTTCCCCTGAGAAGAAGCGCTATTCCAAAGATCATCTGCTCATGCTGATCTTCATTTATTATTTTAAGAATATTCTGTCCATCACAGACATCCAGAAGCTTCTCGGTCCCATCACAGCGAAATACTTTAAAGGTGAGCCAGGCAAGGACATGACCTATGTATATAATGAAGTTTTTGGAATGGAGAACCGCAAGATTGACCAGTTGATCAAGAATCTTCTGAAGGATTACCGTTTCTCCAGCGCCACTTTCCAGGATGCAGATGAGGAAGATCAGGAATTTCTGAAGCGATTCAGTTTTATCTGTCTCATGAGCTTTGATGTCTACATTAAGAAGATGATCATTGAGAAAATGATCGATGACATTTCCCCATCTGAGCCCAGGGACAAACATAAGAAGAATAAAGACAAATAACAGTACAAAACCCGCGAAATTATCTCATAGCACAATTTCGCGGGTTTTCTTTCGTATATTCTATTCTATTTCGGATTCAGATCCTCTGACGCTTATTCGTCCTTCTGATCCAGAGAACGGTTCTGCTCTTTTTTCTCTTCCATTCTCTTAAATACCATATCATAACCGTCATTGCCATAATTCAGAGAACGGTTTACACGGCTGATCGTGGCTGTGGAAGCACCGGTCTTCTCAGAAATGTCAAGGTAAGTTCTCTTATCCATCAGCATTTTGGCCACTTCAAATCTCTGAGATAAAGAAAGAAGTTCGTTAATGGTACACACATCCTCAAAGAAAGTGTAGCACTCTTCCTTATCCTTCAGACAAAGTATGGCCTCAAAAAGATGGTCAACTGCCTCAGTTCTGATATTTTTACTCATTTCGCTACTCCTTTTTCTATATTTAATGTTTATTATTCTCTTTTCAATGATTACTATTTTAACACTCTGACGTGTGATAAGCAAGGACTTTCTATAAATATTTTTGTGAAGATTATATAGTTTTTATGTTCTTTTTTATTTTCAAATTGCTTTTTTTTCACAGATTCGTTATACTATGTGATAAGCTCATTAATGCTATATACAAAATAGAAAAGAGGAATTTTTGAATGGATCGTTTTTTCAACATGGATAACAAATTTTTCACCTTCATGAGCAGGGTGGCAGATCTTATCATTCTGAATCTGCTTTGCATTGTCTGCTGCATTCCGGTGGTGACCATTGGACCTTCCATTGCCGCCATGTTCTACGTCACTTTGAAAATGGTTCGTAATGAAGAGTCTTATATCGTCCGCGGATTTTTTAAATCCTTTAAACAGAATCTGAAACAGGGTATTGTGATCAATCTGATCATGCTTGCGGCTGCCCTTTTGCTGTACTTTGACATTAGCATCTGCCGCAGCACACCTGGCACCATCGGTAAGGTTCTTATGGTATTATTTATGATGATCCTGGTCGTTTACCTGATGATCTTCCTGTACATCTACCCGGTTCTTGCGAAATTTTACAATACCATCAAGAATACTTTTACCAACGCATTTTTGATGTCCATCCGCCATCTTCCATATACAGCACTTATGATCCTTGTCACTGCTGCCCCGGTTCTTGTATTTTTTATTCCAAGTGCCCAGGTACAGTCCATGGTCATCCTGCTGCTGGTGCTCATTGGATTTTCCGGAATTGCATACATCAATTCCCATTTCTTTGTGAAAATTTTTGACAAATATATTCCGGAAGAAACCTCTGAGCCGAATCCTGACAGTGTAGTAGACCACAGTCTTGATTCCGACAATAAGAATTTATGATCACCAGCTGGAATGGAAAGCCCTATCACTCCCTTGACTATATGCTAAAGGAGCGCTTCGGGGAAAAGGTTTATAAAGTCACCTTAAACGGCGGCATGAGCTGTCCCAACCGCGATGGTACAATAGGACACGGCGGCTGCATCTTCTGCAGCGAAGGTGGCAGCGGTGATTTTGCCGCCAGTGCAGCCCTCTCTATCCATGAACAGATAGACAGCCAAATTGCCATGCTTTCCGCCAAAAGACCTATTCACAAATACATCGCCTATTTTCAGGCTTACACCAATACTTATGCTCCTGTGCCTTATCTGGAAAAAATTTTTCAGGAAGCTATTTCCCATCCGGGAATTGTGGCACTTTCTATTGGTACAAGGCCGGATTGCCTGGAGGACGATGTAGTAGAACTTCTTTCCCGGCTAAACATGGTTAAACCAGTCTGGGTAGAACTGGGACTTCAAACCATTCATGAATCTACCGCAGCTTATATCCGGCGAGGTTACCCTCTGTCCTGCTTTGAAGACTCCCTTAAGAGACTCCGCGCAGCTGGTCTGGAAGTAGTAGTTCATACCATTCTCGGGCTTCCCGGCGAATCCAGGGAAGATATACTGGCTACTATGGATTATTTAAATACCCGGGATATTCAGGGAATCAAGCTTCAGCTGCTCCACGTTCTGAAAGGCACTGACCTTGCATATGATTATCTTGCCGGGAAATTTAAAGTGCTGGAACGCGCCGAATATATTGACCTTGTAGCAGACTGCCTGGAACATCTGGATCCATCCATTGTGATCCACCGGGTTACCGGCGATGGGCCGAAAGATCTGCTGATCGCCCCTCTATGGGCCAGCAGAAAAAGAGAAGTGCTGAATCTGCTCCACCACCGTTTGAAAGAGCGTCAGAGTTTTCAGGGCAAAGCATTAGAGCGTGTTTGAAAAAGGCTTTCTGCAAGATGTGCGTCACAATTTGTGGGAGATTTTGTCCGATTGAGGGAGGCGTAGCGGGCTACGCCGACTGAAAGAGGGCAAAATCTCCCGCAAAGTGGGGCGTGCAGATTGCGGGAATGATTTTTCAAACACGCTCCAGAGTCTGTTTGAAATATTATTCCCGCAATCTCCCGCAAAGTGTAATACACATCTTGCAGAAAGCTTTTTCAAACACACTCGAATTTAGAACTTATGCAATATTTCACCAGAAGGGAGGCTGGAAAATGGCTACACCATTTACTGTTTACAAACTGATCATCCTATATATGCTTCGGAATTCTTCGTCCCCCATCACTAATTCAGAAATTTCAGAATTTATTCTGGACCACGAGTACACGAATTATTTCCATTTGCAACAGGCCCTTTCCGAGCTTGAGGAAACAGAGCTGATTGAGAAGCGTACCATTTCCAATACTTCCTACTATTATCTTACTGAAGATGGAAAAAACACGCTCACCTATTTCGAGAATGATATTTCCCAGGACATCCGTACTGAAGTGCTCCAGTACCTTGCAGCCAGAGGTGCCTCCACAAAGAATCAGGTGAAAGCTCAAGCCGATTATTACATTAATAATCAGGGAGAATATGTGGTTCACCTTCAGCTTTTGCAGAAGGGTGCTTCTGTGATCGATCTTTCTCTTGCAGCGCCATCTCTTTCCGCTGCAAAGGCCATGTGCAGGCAGTGGCCCAAGAAATATGAAGAAATTTATGCAAAAATAATGGAGGGGCTTTTATAAAGCTCCTCCACTTTTTATTTCAGATTTTGTAATTATTCAGTACCTTCACAGCTGCATGCTTGGCAAAATAGCACTTGCTGATAACTACTCAATATTTATTCCAACGCGTGTTTGAAAAATCATTCCTTCAATCTGCATGCTCTTTTATAAACTTCATGTGTTCCTTCAGTTTCTTCTCATATCCCATATCTGACAGCTCATAGAATTTCTCTCCCTGGATCTCATCTGGCAGATACTGCTGCTTTACATAATGATTTGGATAATCGTGGGCATACTTATAGCCGATTCCATGTCCCAGCTTCTCATGCCCTCCATAATGGGCATCCTGAAGATGAGCCGGAACAGTCGTCCTGGTACGCTTCACACTGTCCATTGCTGCAAAAATAGCATTCACCGCTGCATTACTCTTAGGTGCACATGCCATATATGCAGCAGCCTGGGAAAGAATGATCTGGGATTCCGGCATTCCCACCCGCTCAACTGCCTGGGCTGCTGCGGTTGCCACTACCAGGGCCTGGGGATCTGCATTTCCAATATCTTCAGAAGCAAGGATCATCATACGTCTTGCAATAAATTTCACATCTTCACCTGCATACAGCATCTTCGCCAGATAATAAACTGCAGCATCCGGATCGGAGCCGCGCATACTCTTGATAAATGCAGAAATAATATCATAATGGTTATCTCCATCCTTATCATAGCGCACCACACGCTTCTGGATACACTCAGAAGCCACATCCAGAGTAATATGAATCTTGCCGTCTGAAGCTCTTGGCGTAGTAAGAATGCCAAGCTCTATGGCATTCAGAGCGCTTCTGGCATCTCCTCCTGCCATATCTGCCAGAAACTCCAGGGCATCTTCATCCAGAACCGCATTATAGCTTCCCATGCCCTTTTCCTTATCGTTCACTGCCCGCAGGAGCAGTTCTTTAATCTCCGGAATCTCCAGTGCCTTCAACTCAAACACAATAGAACGTGAAAGGAGAGCACCGTTTACCTCAAAATAGGGATTCTCTGTGGTGGCCCCAATAAGGATAATGGTTCCGTCCTCCACAAAAGGCAAAAGATAATCCTGCTGTCCTTTATTAAAGCGATGAATCTCATCAATAAACAAAATCGTCTTTCGCCCATACATTCCAAGGGCATTCTGAGCCTGTTTTACCACTTCTTCCATATCTTTCTTGCCTGCTACGGTGGCATTGATCTGGGTAAAGTCTGCGCTAGTAGTATTGGCAATGACTTTAGCCAGAGTGGTCTTTCCGGTTCCTGGAGGACCGTAAAAAATAACGGAAGTCAGCTTATCTGCCTTGATGGCTCTGTAAAGTAATTTATCTTTTCCCACAATGTGCTGCTGTCCCACTACTTCCTCCAGTTTCGTAGGGCGAAGACGTGAGGCAAGTGGGGATTCATTCTCCATTGTCCTGGATTTCGCATATTCAAATAAATCCATGTATTTCTCTCCAATTCAAAAGTAATTTTCCGTACATTTGTTCTAATTATAATCTATATTTCTCATTTAGGCAAGTTTATAAAGCTATTTTTTAACTGTTCGCGGAACATTACATTACTGTTCACTGGTAACGTTCCGCGAGGCGTTTTTTGTGAACAAAGTTCACAGAAAATCCGAGAATTGCGGCGCGAAATCATGCGAATGCATGATTTCTGTGCATCGCGAAGCGCGTTATTGTGAACGGAGTGAACAGTAACACATTACCAATGAACATCTTTAACGATCTTTTACGGCAATATCAGCTCCTCTACAGTCACGAATTCATATTCTTCTGCCATCAGAAGATCCACAATCTGAAGCGCTGCATCTACTGAGCTTTGGTAAGCATCATGCATCAGGATCACTGCCCCGTCTGACACTTCCGACCGCACAATTTTCATAATCGAATCTACATTTTTACTCTTCCAGTCCAAAGTATCCACATCCCAGAGTACAGGAAACATCTCCACATAAAAATCCAGATTTTTTCGCCACTCCCCATATGGCGGTCTTAACCATGCCGGGTACACACCTGTGATTTCAAAGATTTTCTGGTTGGTTGTCTCAATTTCTTCTTTTGCTGCCTCCTTTGAAATCTTATCCAGCTGTACATGATTATATGTATGATTCCCGATCAGATGACCTTCCTCCTGTATTTGCTTCACCAAGGCCTCTTTTCCCTCAATATTCTTCCCCATGAGAAAAAAAGTAGCATGGACCCCTCTCTCCTTCAGCCCTTTCAGAAGCAGCGGCGTATATTTACTGTTAGGACCGTCATCAAAAGTCAGAGCTGCTTTTTTCTTTTCCGTCACATTCTTTTCCAAAGTATCTTCCAGCTTCTTTTCTGACCTTCTATTCCTAGCCCCTATCACTTTGTCACTGACAGTTTTTTCCTCTCTTTTTCCGTACCCCTTCTGCGCACCTTCCTGTTCCCGCCCGGCACAGGCATATTCCTGCACTTCTTTTGCATTCTCCCGGATTCTCACAGTTTCCAGCCTTGCCAGCAGCACCGCCAACGCGATAAATTCTACCCACATCACCAGATGTCTTTTTTCCTTCATATCCCGCCGCCTGACATCTGTCTTTCCTGATAATATATGTTTATGAAATGTAAAAAAGAATCCTGCTTGCAGGATTCTCCGCCTGCGGCGGGTCGCCTCGAGCGACAACTACCTTTCCGCCGCAGTGCGATCCTGCCCGGTAGGGCTTTTAATGTAACAGGAAATCCAAACGGAATTTCCTGTTACATTAAAAAGCACTGGCAATCTCTTTCAAAATCACCAGTGCTCTTCCTTTTGTTTTCACATCATATGCTGCTATGTGACACAGCCTGTTATTATTTCAGCAGCTTCAGCTGATTTTCAATTTCTTCGATGCATTTCTCATATCCAAGCTTGCTGCTATCCAGACACAGGTCATACTGAGTGGCATCCTTCCATTCCTCACCTGTGAATCTGCGGTAATACTCATCCTTACGTTTGTCATCCTTCTGAAGGAATTTTTCGATCTCTTTCTGGCTCATGCTCAGCTTCTCAGCAGCCTTTTCCATTCGGAAATTCCAATCAGCGTGAATAAATACACGAAGCACATTTGGATAATCCTTCAAAATATAGTTGGAGCATCTTCCGATGATCACGCAGGACTCCTTCCCTGCCAGTTCACGGATGATCTTTGCCTGATAATTAAACAGGTTCTCATCAGAGGTGAAGTCCTTACTCTGAGGCGAGATCAGCTCACCGCTGTAAATTCCATTCTTCCCGAAAAGCGGTTTTTTTGCGCTGGAATACTCATCTACTCTTCCAAAAAGAGTTTCGTGAATTCCGCTGTCCTCAGATGCCATGCGGATAATATCCTTGTCGTAATATCCAATCCCTAATTTCTTCGCAAGCATTTCACCAACGGTACGTCCACCGCTTCCGTACTGTCTTGCAATTGTAATTACGAAATTGTCCATTTCTCTCCTCCTTATTACACTGGCCAGCTTCCTGAAGCGTTGTTTTTTCCATTCTTTCCGACAACAATAAAAATCACCTGACCAGATTATTTTCCCAAAGACCTTACTGTTCACGACCTGTCCAGTAACCGCTTCGTGATGCACCAGATTCCCGAAAGTTCTGTGAACTTTGTTCACAAAACGGACATGTCGCCTATCAGCTGTCAGATCTACAAATTTTATTCACCCAGGTAAGCCTTCTGTACCGCTTCATCGTTCAGCAGGTCGCTTGCATTTCCACTCATTGTGATCTTACCAGTCTCAAGAACGTATGCACGATCTGCGATAGAGAGGGCTTTCTTCGCATTCTGCTCTACAAGAAGTACCGTGGTACCACTTTCACTTACCACACGGATAATATCGAAGATCTCATTTACAAAGATTGGGGAAAGTCCCATGGATGGCTCATCCATTACGATCAGTCTGGGTTTACTCATAAGGGCACGCCCCATGGCAAGCATCTGCTGCTCACCACCAGAAAGTGTGCCGGCACGCTGTCCTTTACGCTCTTCCAGTCGCGGAAACCTTTTATAGACTCCTGCAAGGCTTTCCTGGATCTCAGCTTTATCTTTTCTCGTATAAGCACCCATGATCAGGTTCTCATATACACTTAAATCTGAAAAAACACGACGTCCCTCCGGAACATGTGCAATTCCCATTTCAACAATCTTATGGGCCGGAACCCTGGTAATATCTTTTCCTTCAAAAACAACGGAACCTTCTTTTGCTGAAAGAAGACCTGTAAGTGTCTGCAGTGTAGTGGTTTTTCCTGCACCATTGGCACCGATCAAAGCAATGACCTCGCCCTGGTTTACCTCAAAGGAGATTCCTTTTAATGCCTGGATTACACCATAATATACGTGTAAATCTTTTACTTCCAACATTGCCATTTCTTTTTCCTCCTTATTCGCCCAGATATGCAGTAACAACAGCAGGATCTTTCAGAACCTTTGCTGTCTCACCCTGACAAAGAACCTGTCCGAAGTTTAATACAGTCAGTTCCTCACAGATACCGCCAACCAGCTTCATATCGTGCTCAATCAGAAGGATCGTCATATTAAAATGATCTCTTACAAACCGAATGGTATCCATCAGCTCCTGAGTCTCATTGGGGTTCATACCGGCAGCCGGCTCATCCAGAAGGAGAAGCTTGGGATCTGTGGCAAGCGCTCTGGCAATTTCCAGCTTACGCTGTTTACCATAAGGAAGGTTTCCCGCAAGAAGACCAGCCTCCTGATCCAGATTAAACACCTTCAAGATCTCCATAGCGCGCTCGTTCATCTCTTTTTCTACTTTAAAATATTTGGGAAGTCTTAAGATTCCGGTTAAAGTAGAATATTTATAATGATTATGCAGACCAGCCTTTACATTGTCCAGTACGGTCATATCTTTAAAAAGTCGAATATTCTGGAATGTTCGTGCAATTCCAGCTTTATTAATATCGATAATACTTTTTCCGGTGATATCCTGCCCATCCAGCTTGATAATTCCCTCTGTTGGCTTATAAACACCTGTAAGAAGATTGAATACGGTTGTTTTTCCGGCACCGTTTGGTCCGATCAGGCCGTAAAGCTCGCCTTTTTCGATTTTCAGCTGAAAATTATCTACAGCATGAAGGCCGCCAAACTGTATGGAAAGATTATTTACCTCTAACATTGCCATAATTAAGCTGCCTCCTTTTCTTTCACGTGACCTTTGATTTTTTCAATAATACGGCTTCTGAAATCTCTAGCTGCAGGAGCCCAGTTGAAAAGCATCATTGTGATCATTACGATTGCATAAATCAGCATACGGTAGGTGGAGAATCCACGAAGCAGCTCGGGAAGTGCATAAAGCACAATCGTTGCCAGAATACTTCCGCGAAGATTTCCCATACCACCAAGAATTACATATACCAGAATGGTGATGGACATGTTGTAGTCAAAAATAGAAACCTTCAGCATGGAAAGGTTGTGGGCATAAAGTACACCTGCTACACCGGCAATTGCAGCGGAAATAGTAAATGCAAGCAGCTTATTCTTTGTTACGTTGATACCGATGGACTCAGCTGCAATACGGTTATCACGGGTAGATGTAATGGCACGTCCGCTTCTGGAGTTTACCAGATTCTGGATAATAAACAGAACGACCAGAACCAGAATCACACCGATCAGGAAGAAATAATCCTTAATATCTTTATATAAGGTTGCAGTACCGGAAACACCGAGAGCACCCTTGATGATCTGTTTTCCGCCTGGATCCAGCTTCAGGTTGGCTGCGCTTGTTGCAACGTGAAGCCCTTTATCATCCACACCAACATACAGAATATTGATCAGGTTCTTAATAATCTCACCAAATGCCAGGGTTACGATTGCCAGATAGTCTCCCCGAAGTCTCAGTACCGGGATACCGATCAGTACACCGAAGACAGCAGCCACAGCAGCACCTACCAGCAATGCAAGAATCAATCTTGGAACAGACGGAAGCACATCACTGGTAACATGGGAAAACAGAGCACTGGAATAGGCTCCAACGCACATAAATCCTGCGTGTCCAAGACTCAGCTCTCCGGAATAACCGACTACCAGATTCAGGGAAAGAGATGCGATAATGTACACACAGATGGGTACCAGAAGGCCGGTAAGCAGTCTGGACAGGTTTCCTGTAGAGGAAAGGATCTGTACCACAACGAAGATTGCGATTACCATGCCATATGTAATAAAATTGTTTTTTGTTGTTTTGTTCATATTTTTTTTCATATCGGCCACCTCATACTTTCTCCTGGATGTTCTTGCCGAACAGACCAGATGGTTTTACAAGCAGCACGATGATCAAAACTGCAAATACAATTGCATCTGCAACCTGAGAGGAAATATAGGCCTTACTGAAAATCTCAATAACACCAAGGAGAATTCCTCCAACCATTGCTCCTGGGATAGAACCTATTCCACCGAATACTGCCGCTACGAAAGCCTTGATACCAGGCATTGCGCCTGTATAAGGAGTCAGTGTAGGATATGCGGAGCAAAGAAGAAGTCCTGCAATTGCAGCAAGTCCGGAACCGATTGCAAAGGTAAGGGAAATGGTTGCATTTACGTTGACACCCATCAGCTGTGCGGCGTCACGGTCCTCGGAAACAGCCTGCATGGCACGCCCCGGTTTTGTTTTCTTTACAAAAAGCTGAAGACCAACCATAATCACAATACAGGCAAGGATTGTTACGATCGTAACACCTTTAATCGTAAGCTGTCCGCCAAACAGCTCCAGAGACGGAACATTGATAACCGGAACAAAGCTCTTTGCATCTGCGCCAAAAATTAAAAGCGCCAGGTTCTGAAGCAGATAGCTGACACCGATTGCAGTGATCAGAACTGCCAGATTCGATGAAGCCTTACGAAGAGGTCTGTATGCAACTGCCTCAATGACAACACCGGCAACAGTACAGATCACAACAGAAAGAATGATTGCCAGGATTGGTGACATACTGGCTTTGGTAACTGCGGTAAGAATTACAAATGCTCCAACCATGATAACATCACCATGTGCAAAGTTCAGCATTTTTGCAATACCATATACCATTGTATAGCCGAGAGCGATGATCGCATAGATACTGCCCAGGCTGATACCATCTTTTAAATAGGATATAAAACTCATAATGCACCTCTTAACTGGATTTATTACTGTAGATAGTAACTGATTTTTCTTTTTCACGAGCGTGTTTGAAAATTCATTCCCGGCTTTTCCCACTGTAAAGCTTCCTGTCACTTTCTGACACGAAAAAGCGGAAGTAAATTTTCAGACACGCTCCAGTTATTTACTATGAATGTCCCGGACGGCAGCTGACTTTCCTATATCATGATGTCGCCGACAGGCCACCTGTCCGTTTGTTGTATCAGACTGAAACAACAATCATTTCTGTAATTGCAAAGAAGGAGACGGACCCACAGGTAACCGTCTCCCCCTTGCTAACGGCCATCCCCTGCGCAATCAGGGAAATGGTTAAAGCCTCTGCCGTATGACCGGCACAATGGCTCTATTCTTATAATTACTCCATAGAAGCGTAAACGCCATCTTTGATCACATAAGCCTTAGGTGCTTTATCGCACTCACCGTCTTCTGTCCATTTAGCTTCTCCTGTAAGACCATCAAGAGTAATATTCAGCATGGAAGCAGACATTGCTGCACTGATGTCTTCATTTGACATATCTGGTGTGATGCCAGCATCATTTGCTGCTGCCTGCATAGCGTAAAGTACATCATATGTATCTGCAGCAAACTGATTTGGTGTCTCACCATTGTTTGCATCGCCATATGCTTTAACAAATTTTACAGTTGCCTCATCATCGCCTGTAGCAGAGAATGGTGTCAGAAGCATAACGCCTTCTGCAAGAGATTTATCAAAGTTCTCAACATTCAGGATTCCATCCATACCATCAACACCAAAAATCTTCATGTCAAGACCAAGGTCATGAGCCTGCTGAAGAATCAGAGCGTTGTCAGAATAGTAGTTCGGAAGGAACAGGAGCTCAGCGCCACTGTCTTTGATCTTTCCAAGCTGTACGGAAAAGTCTGTGTTGTTATCTGTTGTGTATGCTTCATCAGCTACAACCTCAAGGCCGTAATCAGCGCAGGCTGCAACGAATGCATCATGTACACCTGAGTTGTAATCAGCCATGGAATCGTAGAGGGTAGCTACCTTCGTAGCAAGACCTTTCTCAGAAATATACTCAGCAGATTTCGTTCCCTGCATTGGGTCTGTAAAGCACATACGGAACTCATTGTCACCAGCGGTAATGCTGTCTACTGCTGTAGCAGACGGTGTGAAGAGGAATGTACTATCAGCTGCCTCTGCACCTACTGCGATACAAGCACCGGAGGTAACAGTACCGCAAAGCATCTGCATTCCTTTGTCAAGAAGGTCATTGTAAGCGTTAACTGCTTTCTCCGGATCTCCCTGATCGTCACCAGCGTCAAGGATTTCTACCTGATATCCATTGAATCCGCCGTTTGCATTGATCTCATCTGCTGCGATCTTAGCTGCATTATATACACCATTACCATACTGTGCATAATCTCCTGTCATAGGTCCGATGACACCAATCTTGAAGGTTTCCTCGCTCTCTGCAAATACAGATACAGGTGTTACTGTGGATACTGCCATTGCTGCGGCTGCAGTAATGCTGAGTACTTTTTTCAGATTTCTCATAATAAATCTCCTCCTTAATTTATGTAAGAGCGTCTGTCATCTCGCCTCTCATGGTGCCCAAGGCATATCCGAAAAACATGGCATGCAGATTGCAGGAATGATTTTTGGAACAGGTTCTGCAACACTGAGATAGTATAAAAGCCCACTGGTGGTTTCCCAGCCGGCTTTGGCTTCCATAACTTCTTCTCTTTACTACTTTAATGTTATGATTATAGCATTCTGTTTTTTTGATTGCAATAGAAAATTTTATAGTTTTTTTAGAATTGCAAAAGAAATTTCCGTTACAATGACCAATTTTTTCTGTTTATGTTGTTTCTGTGACGTACAAACGTACGTTGCAGGGCATACTTTCATGCTGATTTCATATTTTGTATTATACTCATATTGGAATGTGTTTAAAATCAATTCGGTCAAAATTAACTGCAAGGTGAGGCGTTCAGATTGCAAGAATGATTTTTTGCAGGCTCTGGGATAAAAAAAAAGGAGATGGTCACCCATCTCCCATTCAAATATCCTATTTATTTCAATTAAGCAATTGCTTTCTTAGCGATCTCAGCAAGTGCTGCGAATCCCTGAGCATCATTTACAGCCATCTCAGCAAGCATCTTTCTGTTGATGTCGATGTTTGCAACTTTAAGGCCGTGCATCATTTTGCTGTAGGATAATCCGTTCATTCTTGCAGCAGCGTTGATACGTGCGATCCAGAGCTGTCTGAACTGACGTTTCTTCTGCTTTCTTCCAGCGTAGGAGCTGGTAAGTGCACGCATAACAGACTGTTTTGCTACTCTATACTGTTTGGAACGAGCTCCTCTGTAGCCCTTTGCCAGTTTTAATACACGATTATGTTTCTTCTTTGCGTTTAATCCGCCTTTAATTCTTGCCATTTCTTATTTTCCTCCTGTTCGTCTTCTTCTATGCTATATCTTATAAATACGGTAATGCTTTCTTCATGCTCTTAACATTAGTAGAATCAACAACAGTAGCTTTTCTGAGATTTCTCTTTCTCTTCTGAGATTTCTTTGTTAAGATATGGCTCTTGTAAGCTTTATTTCTTACTAATTTTCCTGTTCCTGTTTTTTTGAAGCGCTTTGCTGCTGCTCTACAAGTTTTAATTTTTGGCATTGTAATTTCCTCCTTAATATCGTATCTATTTAATGTCCCTCATCCAGCCTGACACCCTCAGGGTGTCTCTCCAAATGAATGCAACATCCTAGTGTTTCTGTGCTAAAAACATTGTCATGCTTCTGCCTTCTACCTTAGGTGCCTTCTCAACTACAGCAATGTCCTTCAGCATATCGGCAAAATCATCCAGAACGTGCTTGCTGCTTGACATGTGTGCCATCTCTCTTCCGCGGAAACGAAGAGTAACCTTCACTCTGTCGCCCTTGGTAAGGAATTTGCGCGCTGCCCCAGCCTTTGTATTCAGGTCATTGGTATCAATATTTGGTGAAAGACGCACTTCTTTGACATCGATGGTCTTCTGCTTTTTCTTGGCTTCTTTCTCTTTTCTGGCAAGTTCGTAGCGATATTTACCATAATCAATGATCTTACATACCGGCGGCTTTGCCTGTGGGGCAATCTTTACTAAATCAAGCTCTGCCTCCTGAGCTTTGGCCATTGCTTCTCTTGCGGACATAATTCCGAGCTGCTCTCCGTCCGGTCCGATTAAGCGTACCTCTTTGTCTCTGATTTGTTCGTTAATCATTAAATTGCTAATTGTCGTGCACCTCCATACCTGATAGATGATCTGTTCTGATCCAGTTTTTAACTTCTGGACTCTCATTCCCCTTCGCAGGAAGAAATTCCTGCCTGATACCTGACGCCGCAAATATAAAAAAAGTGCGGACAGAATCCACACTTCTCCTATTACACTCGCGAACTAAGTCACGCGCTGCTGTGCAATATGAACCCGAGCCGCATCTAAGTATGCGCTGAGGTGAGAGTGAACTCTGCTTTCTTTTCATCACGTACTGTCGTATAATATCATGCCTTATTGTGAAAGTCAAGATGTTTTTTTATTTTTTCTAATAATTTTTTTCTTATAAATTTGTGCATATTTTTTGCAGGCACAGGAAAAACTAAGACTGCTGCAGCGGTTTAGTGCCCTCATGAAATACGGTCTGCTGAACAACTGCAAATGTTTGCAAAATCAAGCATACAAAATCAGGAGGTAAAAAACATGACAATCTTAAAATGTTCCGCAACAACCTGTGCTTACAACGAAGATATGCTTTGTTCCAGAGGGGAAATCAACGTCATGGGTGACAGTGCAAAAAGTTCTGAAGAAACATCCTGCGGAAGCTTCCGGGAAAAAAGCCAGGGTGCCATGAACAGTGCCAAAAACAGCTGTGGATGTGAGACCATCCAGATTGACTGCAAAGCCCACAACTGTACCTATAACGAAAAGTGTAAATGTACCGCAGCTGCTATTGATGTAGCCGGAAGCGGTGCAAAAGTATGTTCCGAAACAAAATGCGATACCTTTGAATGCCAGTGCTAGAGCGTGTTTGAAAGAGGCTTTCTGCAAAAATTTTTCAAACAGGTTCCAGAAAATAGCCGCAAATTCAAAAACAGCCCCCGCACAAATGTGCGAGGGCCTTTTAATTTCCATTCATTATCTGTTTCTTAAGAAATCCGGGATCTGGATATCTTTCTTCTGAACAGTGCTGGATGGTGTCTTCGCTGTGAATGGTGTAGCATTCATAGTCGGCATGCTGAAAGACGGCATGTTCAGATTCACACCAGCAGACGCTGTAGTGGAAGCAGGTCTCTTATTGGCAAATACAGAGTTGCTTGCCTTATTTCCAAATGGATTGGATGCCTGTGCATTATCAGAAAGGCCTGTAGCAATAACAGTGATTCTCGCATAATCAGCAACAGAATCATCATACATAGCACCAAAGATGATATTTGCATCTTCACCTGTAAGCTCCTGTACATAGCTTGCAGCATCATTTGCGTCCATAAGGGAAATATCACCGGAAATGTTGATGATAACGTGTGTAGCACCCTTGATGGTAGTCTCAAGAAGCGGAGAGGATACAGCCTGCTGTACAGCCTCCATAGCCTTGTCATCGCCTCTTGCCTCACCGATACCAATGTGTGCAATACCTTTATCTGTCATAACAGTCTGAACATCAGCAAAGTCAAGGTTGATAAGAGCCGGCAGATTAATCAGATCTGTGATGCCCTGAACTGCCTGCTGCAGAACCTCGTCTGCTTTACGAAGTGCTTCCGGCATAGTTGTGCGGCGATCTACAATCTCCAGTAATTTGTCATTCGGAATTACAATTAATGTATCAACAGCCTTCTTCAGGTTCTCAATACCTGCAAGTGCGTTGTTCATACGTGTCTTAGCTTCAAAACGGAAAGGTTTGGTCACAACACCTACAGTGAGGATCCCCATTTCCTTAGCTGCTGCTGCGATAACCGGTGCAGCACCTGTACCAGTTCCACCGCCCATACCGCAGGTAACAAATACCATGTCAGCACCTTCGATGATCTGTTTTACTTCCTCAATGCTCTCTTCTGCTGCTTTCTGTCCAACCTCAGGCTGTGCTCCTGCACCAAGACCTTTGGTAATTTTCTCACCGATCTGAAGTACAGTTGGAGCTTTACACAGAGTCAGAGCCTGCTTATCTGTATTCACTCCTACAAACTCTACCCCGCCGATGGCTTCTTCAACCATTCTGTTAACTGCGTTATTTCCGGCGCCGCCTACTCCGATTACAATAATCTTAGCAGAGGATTCCGCCTCATTTGACATTATCTCTAACAATGTACTTCCTCCTTTATTTCTACCTTATATCCTTTATCTTTAATTTCAGCAAATATATATACCAAGCTGCATATAGCTATATCATATATTTTTTTTGTGAATTTATCAACCACTAATTTTGTTTTTTTATACTTTTTTCGCGAAATACGCGATATTTTCCTCAGAGTGTGTTTGAAAAAGGCTTTCTGCAAGATGTGCATCACATTTACTGGAGATTTTCAGCCACTCTCTAATCTTCCTCATCGTAACTGTCATAACCGCTATCATTATAGTCTTCGCTGTAATCCCCACTGTAATCTTCAAGATCCTCTCCGCTTCCATCTTCACTGGTTTCATTGGGATTGGGACCTACATAATTTCCATCTTTATCCAGCTGTCCATAACCGGTATAGCTTCCATCTTCCATATATCCGCCAAGCCAGCTGCCATTTGCAGCAATGCTCTCCTCAGTAGGTCTGGAGCCTACATAGTTTCCGTTCTGGTCATATTCACCTTCACCGGTATAGTCACCCTCCAGGTCATATCCTCCATGCCAGTTAGCCACTGCATTCTCGTAAGCAGCCGCAGTATCCACATCCGCAATCACGCCATCCTCGCCCAGATCCTGCTCGAAGGTGATCGTCTTGGAATTGTCATTTACATTTTCCAGATGAAGGATTCCCTTTTTGCCGGAAAGCTTGGGCAAAATTGCGCTGACACGTGTCATCTTGTCCTCAAGATACTCATCCTTTCCCAGCATCACCCGGATATCTCCATAAGTCAAAGTAATCTGATAACTGGTGTCAAATTCAATATGATCCGGTATGGCATCATTCTTCTGAAAAATAGTTGCCAGCGCCACCGCAGTGGTAAGAACCGAGTTTCCTTTAATTGGAAGCTTCTCCCCTTCGATCACATGGCTTACTTCAATGCCATCAAAAAAAGGCACCAGTTCATCCCTTGTATGAGAACTTTCAATAAAAATACCGTTTCTGTCAAAATAAATATAACTGTCCAGATAAGGAATGCAGCCTACCGCCTTCTTTTCCCGGACACTGATGCAGATACTGTTATGAGAAAGCCTGGTAATATGAAAGCCTTCCACAAAAGGCACACCCTCTACGTCCACCCTGGAATGGAGCAAAACTGCAAGAACGGAATTATCCGTAAAAGCCCCCCGCAAAGCCATCTCCTTCACCTGTTCATCCGTGTAACGGGAGGTTCCCATTACCTCCACCTTTGTCACATGAAAGTAGGAAAAGAAAAAGACAAGTCCTGCCAGCAGAACTGCCCCCAGGGTACCCAGAATCGCTTTCTTATGTTTTCTATAGATCAGCTTCATTTTCAGTGATTTCATATATTGTTATTCCTGTATCCTTTTTACTGCTGCTCCCAGCGCATTAAGATCCTGGCAAATATGCTCATACCCACGCTGTACAAAAGAATATCCTTCCAGTGCGGTAACTCCCTTGGCCCCAAGTGCTGCCAGGATCAGGGCTGCACCGCCTCTTAATTCCTGTGCCTGCACAGCTGCTCCATGTAAAGTCTTTACACCGCAGATCACAGCCTCATTTCCCTGTACGCGGATCCTGGCTCCCATTTTCTGCAACTGGTCAGCTGCTTTATAACGGTCTTCAAAAACCATTTCACGAATGCAGCTTTCCCCCTCTATGGTGGAAAGAACTGCCATTACAGGAGACTGCAGATCTGTTGGAAATCCTGGATACACTCCCGTTTCCAGCAGTTTAACAGGGCTTTGAACATTTTTTCCATTGACTAATAGTTTACCACTGTTACCTTTATATTGTCCACCCATTTTCCTATATACTTCCAGAAAGGCCTTCAGTTCTCCTTCCGGAGGGTTTTCCAGAACAATCTGGCTTCTGGTGACAGCTGCCGCACAGATATAGGTTCCTGACACAATGCGGTCTGGCGGCACCTGAATGCACCCGGCACTCAGGCTTTTAACTCCCTGGATTCTTATTTCAGAAGTTCCATCCCCCTGTATTTTTGCTCCCATGGAACGCATATACCTGCAAAGCCACTGTATTTCCGGCTCGCAGGCACAATTTTCCAGTACAGTCTCTCCATCTGCAAGCACGGCTCCTAAAATGCCCTGCTGAGTGGCTCCCACACTTCTTTTTGAAAAAGAGACCAATGCCCCTTGCAGATAAGGTGCTTCTGCCACCAAAAATCCCTGTTTCTCTGTGATCACTGCGCCAAGCTTCCGAAGCACAAAAAGATGCATATCAATAGGTCTTTTCCCGATCACGCACCCACCTGGATAACCAAGACTTCCTTTCCCGTTTCTTGCGAGAAGCGCTCCAAGAAGAATCACGGAAGACCGCATCCTCCCTGTAAATTCAAAAGGAACTGACCATTTACCGGCATTTTCGCAATCCATATACAGATCATGGTCTTCCCACCAGGTCACTGCCCCAAGCTTCTGAAGAATTTCCTCCATACAAAAAACATCCGCGATCCGCGGACAGCCTTTGAGCACGCTGACTCCCCGATGTAAAAGAGACGCCGCCATCATAGGAAGCGCTGCATTTTTTGAGCCCTGTATCCGAATACTTCCCTTCAGCTGGTGTCCTCCCTCAATGTAAATCCGGTCATTCAAGCCATTCACTCCTAAAGGGCCTCTTACCTTTTATTGTATGCGAATATTTCTGACTGGTGATAAAATTTCATTTTCTGCTTACGCTCAAAGCCAGCCCCATCTCGCCCAGAAGAAACACCACTGAAGTTCCGCCATAGCTGATAAAGGGAAGAGTGATTCCTGTATTTGGAATAGTATTTGTCACCACAGCAATATTCAGGATCACCTGAATGGCCATATGGCTCATAATGCCAACGCACAAAAGTGTTCCTTGCAACTCCCGGCAGTGAAGGGCAATCACCATCAGTCTCCACATAAGAAGCCCGAATATGACAATGAGAAAAAAAGCCCCGGTCAGTCCCAGTTCTTCGCAGATAATGGAAAAGATCATATCATTCTGAGCTTCCGGCACAAATCCCAGCTTCTGCAGGCTGCTGCCAAATCCTCTTCCGAAAAGCCCGCCGCTTCCAATAGCATAAAGTCCCTGAATGGTCTGAAAACCCTTTTCATACTTCTCCGGATTTCGCCATATGGCAAGTCTTTCCAGACGGTAGCTCTCTGCTGCCAGAAACACTGCGATCACTGCTGCACCAGTTACTCCCATTCCGATAAATCTGGCATATCCCGGATCTGATATAAAGATCAGGATTACACCGATTCCAAGGATTATGATTGCCGTACTTAGGTTATTAGAGCCTACCAGTCCTACAATTGGAAGAAGTGTCAGCATTGTCCTGCACATAAACCAGAAGCCAGCTGTAATCTTTTTGCTTCCCTGGATCTGCCAGGTGAGAAAAAGGATCACTGCAGCTTTTGCGAATTCTGAAGGCTGAAAAGACAATGGTCCAAAATTCAGCCACCTTTTGGAGCCATTGATTTCCTGTCCTACAAACAAAACTGCTGTAGAAAGTCCCATAGATAAGAGATAAGCAGCCGGTGCCAGCCGCACAAGGAACCGGTAATCTGTCTCTGCTACTATGTACATGGTCATAAGACCCAGAGCTGTTGCAAAAAGCTGCTTTTTAAAATAATAGGCAGAGTCGCCGAAACGTACTCTGCCATTATATTCACTGATGGAAAACAGCATGACCAGTCCGAATACTGCCAGAAGCAGCACAAGGATCAGTAAGACCGTGTCTGTTTTCGTTTCTTTCTTTCGCTCCCGGATCATAGAGATCTGCTCCTGACGTCCCATGCCTTGATTAAAGCATATGCCAGATCCGGATATTCTATGAGATAAATCATAAGTTTCTGTACCTGCCGCCAATCACATTCTGCCAGCTACGACAACCGAATTCGAGTGAAATATACTGCAAAACAGAACGTGCAGATTGCAGGAATGATTTTTCAAACAGGCGCCAGAGCGTGCCTCCAAAAGGCTTTCTTCAAGATGTACGCTGCAATTTGCGGTATATTACAGTGCTCTCACATACTCCTTAAACATCTGGCCCCTCTGCTCATAATTGTCAAACTGGCCCCAGCTTGCGCATGCAGGAGATAAAAGGACCGCGTCCCCGACGTTTGCCTTATCCGCACACACCTGCACAGCTTCTTTCAGATCCTCGCAGAGAATAATGTCATGAAAACCGTTCTTCTCAGCTGCAGCCTTAATTTTCTCTTTCGTCTGACCAATAAGTACCAGATACCTTACTTTGCCGTCAAATGCCTGGATCCACTCATCATAGCTGGATTCCTTATCATATCCGCCGCCAATCAGAAGAGTCGGACGGTTCATTGCCTGGATTCCCTTAATAGCCGCATCCGGGTTGGTTCCCTTTGAATCGTTATAATATGCCACACCGTTTTTCTCAGTTACATACTCAATTCTGTGCTCCACGGCTGTAAACTCACAGATACTCTTACGGATGCTATCCATATCAACACCTGCGTAGTAAGCCATGGTCACTGCTGCCATTACATTCTCAAAATTGTGTGTACCAAGAAGCTTCAGCTCTCCTGTTCTCACAACCGGAATCTCCTCTTTCTCTGTGCGGAGAATAATCTGGTCTCCTCTCAGGAAAATACCCTTTTCAAGTTCTCTTGCACTGGAAAAATATACAGCCTTTGGCACAATATTTTTGCCAAATTCACGAAGGATTTCATCCTCATAATTCAGCACACATACATCTTCCGGACCCTGGTTGCTGGTGATCAGCTCTTTCACGCGGATATACTCAGCCATTGTATGATGACGGTTCAGATGATCCTCTGTGATATTCAAAATGGCGCTTACCCTTGGAGCAAATTTCCAGATAGTCTCAAGCTGGAAGCTGCTGATCTCTGCAACCGTGACAGTCTCATCGGTCATCTCCAGTGACTTGGAAGTATACGGAGTTCCAATATTTCCAACAACAAATACAGATGGGCGTGCATCTGACATGATTTTTCCAAGAAGGGCTGTTGTTGTAGTTTTTCCGTTTGTTCCGGTAATTGCAAGAACTTCACCCTTTCCCGTCTGATAAGCCAGTTCAACCTCGCCCCATACAGGAAGTCCCTGATCATAAAAACCTTTTACAATTGGAAGATCTGTGGGAACTCCAGGACTTAATACCACAAGGTCCAGGCTTTCCTGAACTTCCTTCGGCAGCTCTCCTGCATAGATGGGAAGTTCATAATTTCCACTGATTTTATGTAATACGCTCTCTTTATCCAGATCTGCTTTTCCATCGTAGAGAACCGGGCAGGCACCAACTGCATTCAGAAGATCAGCTGCGCCGATACCGCTTTTTCCGGCTCCGAAAACCAGAACTTTTTTTCCTTTTAATTCCATGATTTATTTCCTCCTTAATGCCTTGCAATGGATGCCCCAGAATTCTCCCTTTTCAGGCACGCTTCAGGCAGCTCTTACAGGGCTAAAAGTCCGATCAGGCACATAATTGCAGTCACAATGGTAAACACTGCAACTACTCTGGCTTCTGACCATCCGCAAAGCTCAAAATGATGATGGATAGGCGCCATTTTGAAAATACGTTTGCCATGTGTTGCTTTGAAATAGGTTACCTGGATCATAACGGACAGTACCTCGACCAGATAGATCAGGCCCACGATCAGTATGAACAGAGGCATCTGCAGCATATAAGCCACACCTGCCACAAATCCGCCAAGTGCCAGAGATCCTGTATCACCCATGAATACACTTGCCGGATATACATTGTAAAGTAAAAATCCCATCAGTCCGCCGATAACCGCACAGGTGACAGGCTCGATACCGGACTGGGTTCCAATGGATACAACCGTGAAGAATACGGCTACGATCAGGGTAACGCTGGTAGCAAGACCGTCTACACCGTCAGTAAAGTTTACGCCATTTACAGTTCCGATCACTGCAAAGAACAGCACTGGTACAGCCAGCCAGCCAAGATTCAGATAATGTCCTCCCCAGAACGGAATGCGCATGGTCAGGGACACATCTGTATATCGAAGCAGGTAGAAAGTGAAAATACCAGTTACCACTACCTGAAGCAGAAATTTCTGCCATGGGAGAAGTCCGTCAGATCTTCTAAGGACTACCTTCAGATAATCATCCAGAAAACCGATCAGTCCGAATCCCAGAGTCAGGAACAAAACCGGGATAATTTTGGGATAATCTTTTACATAAAACAATGAAGTAATAATCGTGGATATCAGAAAGATCACGCCGCCCATAGTCGGAGTTCCGGCCTTTTTCAGATGCGACTGTACGCCCTCTGTTCTCTCTGTCTGTCCCATTTTCAGCTTACGCAGAAAAGGAATGATAACAGGTCCTAATACTGCACTGATTGCGAAGGAAATCAGCACCGGGATCACAATATGAAATTCCATCCTCACACCTCTTTAATTCTTTCGTTTTTTTCGTTCCAGAGTCTGTTTAAAAAAGCATTCCGCACAAAGTGTGACACACATCTTGCAGAAACCCTTTTCAAACACGCTCTAAACTTTTTAAAGCATCTTATAGTATAAAGCTTTTCCCCTTATTTATCAACCCATAGCTTGGTTTTTGCAAGATAATATCCCTACATTGTTTACTACTTACCTCGTGACCGGTAACATACTTCTCCTTGCTCACAGTCTGACCGGTCACCGAAGCTTAGCTTTCTTTTTTCTGATTTAGAGCGTGTTTGAAAAAGGCTTTCTACAAGATGTGCGTCACAATTTGTGGGAGATTTTGCCCGGATGAGGGCGCCGTAGCGGGCTACGGCAACCAAATTCGGGTGAAATCTTCCGCAAAGTGGGGCGTGCAGATTGCTGGAATGATTTTTCAAACACGCTCTAGCACCGCCTCAAAAATATTCTTTATCACAGGTGCCGCAATGGTTCCTCCGTAATACACGCCCTGCGGGTCATGTATAATGCAAAGCCCCAGGATCTGCGGATCTTCCGCAGGCATAAAGCCAAGAAAGGAGGAAATATACCGGTTGGCACTTCTTGGCAAAGTCTGGGAAGTAGCTGTCTTGCCCCCTACTGTGCATCCCTCAATCCGGGCATTTCTTCCGGAACCTTCTGACACTACTTTCTCCAGAATTCCTCTTACTGTCTCTGATGTTTTTTCCGAAATAATCCCCGTTTCCACCGGATATTCCAGCTTTCTTCCGCTGGTGCCATCTGAGCTCAGAACGGATACCCCAAAATGAGGTGTGATCCGCCTCCCCCCATTGATCAGAGAACTGACTGTGGTCGCCAGCTGAATTGGCGTAATCTGAAAAGACTGGCCAAAAGCAACTGTTGCCAGCTCCACATTCCCCATATTTTCCATTTTATGCATGATCGTTCCAGCCTCTCCCGGCAGATCTACACCTGTCTTCTTCAAAAGTCCAAACTCCTTGAAATAATGATAATAGTTTTCCACCCCAAGTCTCAGACCCACTTCAATAAAAACCGGATTGCAGGAATTCTGGGCACCTTCCACAAAGCTCTGGGAACCGTGTCCTGTTCTCCTTGCACAGTGAATCCGCCTGTCATCCACCAGCTTATACCCCGGACAGAAAAATCTGTCATTTACGGAAACCACGCCAGCCTCCAGACCTGCAGACATGGTAATGATCTTAAAGGTAGAACCGGGCTCATATGTATCGTTCAGGCAGGGATTTCTCCACATCTGGTTCAGAAGATCCTGTTTTTCCTGTTCATTCAGTCCTGAAGTGTCCACGTCCGTATTCAATATAAAAGGATCGTTCAGATCAAATTCCGGCACATTAACACATACATAAATTTCTCCGTTCTGCGGATTCATAAGAAGTATGGAAACACGCGCAGCCTGTTTTTCTTCCATTACTTTCAGGGCCGCCTGCTGAGCATACTGCTGCAGATCCACATCCAGACTGATTTTCAGGTTTTCCCCTGCCACCGGATCTTCCCTGCTTTCTCCGATCTGGTCGATTTCCACGCCTCTGGCATCTGTTGTGGTCAGGATTTTTCCCGCCTGTCCCTTTAAAATTTCCTCATATTTCACTTCCAGGCCAATTATCCCCTGATTGTCACCGCCTGTAAATCCCAGAACCTTGGAAGCCAGAGATCCGTAAGGATAATACCGCTTATAATCCTCATCCACTTTCACACCATCCAGTTCATACCCACGTATCACATCTCCCACAGATTTTTCCACATTTGTCTTAATTCGTTCAATTGAAGATATTTTTTCAACTTTTTTACGCACTGTGTCAGTATCTATTTCCAACTCTTTTGACAAGACCTCAATAACCTTCTGTGGGTCCTTAATCTGACTGTGAATAACGGAAATAGTACATACAGTTTTATTATCTGCCAGAATCCTCCCTTTTGCATCCAGTATCTGTCCTCTTGCAGCCTTAATGACTCGTTCTCTTTCATGAAGTTCTTCCGCTTTCTGGTAATAGTAATCCGACCGAACCCCCATCAGGTAAACAAGCCTTCCCACAAGTCCCAGAAGCATAAGTGCACATACAAGAAAAACCATCCATATTTTTTTCCTGTGAAAGGTCATGGTTTTTTTCATAAAAAAATCCCCATCTGAAATCATCATAACTAATATATGCTAATTTCAGATGGAGGTATGTGTTGTATTATGGTGAACAGTCCGTTTTTTATTTCCTGCCAATACTATGCCACCTATGGACAGTATTTCTAATCCAGTCCGGCTTCCTCGTTAGTCAGGCCTTCACTCTCCATATTGTTATCCTCAATGGGATCCGTGTTATCTTCCGGAGGTCCCGGAACATTGGTATCAGAAACAGCCTCCGGCAGAGTTTCCCCGGCTGAACCAGTGTAGGAATCGCTGATTCCATCAAGGTTAGCAGATTTTATATACTCTCCGTTTGCATTGATCTGATAACTTCCGTCACTATTCAGCAGGTAACCATTTTCGTCAATCCGATTGCCATCCCAGTCAATGAGGTTGCCCTCTTCATCCACCAGATTTCCATTTTCATCAATCTGACTGTCAGATATAGTATTTACATGACCATTAAATTTCTCCCAAAGCTCTGTCTCCGGAACAGTTCCGTCTGTAGACTGATCGGGCTGAATATTCATGTATGGCAGAAGCTCGGAAAGAATTGCCTGTGCCACATACTGTGGATAAATACTGCTGGCCTGATCCTCTACATTTGGCTCGTCAATTACCACATAAATCAGAACCTGCGGGTCATCAACCGGGGCAAATCCGATAAAGGAAACCACGTATTTACCATTTCCACGGGGGAATTTCTCCGCAGTTCCTGTTTTACCGCCTGAGCTGTAACCCTGTACCTTTGACGTCATACTGGTACCCTGCTCTACACTGGCCTGCATATAGCTTCTGATATCAGCGGAAATGCTGGAAGAAATAGTCTGCTTCTGAAGAAGCGGGCTGATTGTCTTCACAGTTGCACCGCTGGCGTCTTTGACTTTTGTCACAAGATGTGGCTGATAATAGTAGCCGCCATTGATGACCGAACACATTGCATTGATTTCCTGGATCATAGTACAGCTGAATCCCTGACCAAATGCAGAACACGCAAGCTCTGTCTCATGCATGGTATCAACAGTATGCATAATACCATATCCCTCATTTGGAAGATCGATTCCTGTCCGGCTTCCGAAATTGAAAGTACTCTGTGCTTTCAGAAAATTTTCAACTCCCATCTTTGCACCAATCTGCATCATGGCATCGTTACAGGAATTTGCGATTACTTCCGCAAGGGTTTCCATTCCGTGTCCGTAAATATTTGCACATTTGATGGTGGTCATATTTCCTGGCACACCAAAATTCTGGTAACCATCACAATAGAAGGTATCACTGGTGGATATTTTTCCCTGTTCCAGAGCAGCTGCCATAACAATGGGCTTCACAACAGAACCAGGTTCGTAAATGTCGGTTACACAAAAGTTATTCCACATGGCGCTTAGAGCATCCATGGTCTCACTGTCATTCATAGCAGCAATCTCATCTGCTGAATATAAGGAAGACAGATTACGTGGATCATTAAGATCATATCGGTCGCCCCCATCCATGGCAAGGATTTCACCACTTGAAGGGTCTTCCACGATCACTCCTATATTTTTGGCGCCAGTAGATTTCTTAAAGGCATTTACCCATTTTTCCACAATCTGCTGTGTTCCAAGATCAAGGCTAAGCTCCAGACTGTTTCCGTCAGAAGCTTCGATAATGGTTTGCTCCACATTAGAATCATCACTGAAATATCCGTACTGTCGGCCATCAATTCCTGTCAGGCTGCTATTGTAGTAGCCCTCAATTCCATAGTCCGCAGTATCTCGGGAAAAAGTAAATCCCAACGTATCACAGGCCAGCTCATTATATGGATAGACTCTCAGGTAATCTTCTTCAAACCATACACCCTGGATATTGTTTTTCTCCTGAATTTCTTCCCTGGTCATTTCCGTATCATCTGGTATGCTGCAGTAATCCTCGAATGCTTTCTTATCATCCATGGAGACCTGCTTTTTCACGATCTGATACTGACTCTCCCTGGTCTTATCAGAAGTAAGCCTGGTACGGAGTTCTCCTTCATCAAGGCCAAATATGGTAACCAGAGCATTCACCGTAGGATCCAGATAATCCTCATCTGAATTTACAGCTTTACAGTCCAGTACAACATTATACACCTTGTTGCTCGTTGCCAGAATGTTGCCATTTCGATCATAGATTGTCCCTCGTTTCGCTGGCATTGTGCGATTCTGGTATTTTTGCTGAGCCTGACTCAGCACCTGTTTCTTATACTTGTCACCACTTTGAAAATTAATATAAGTGATAACTCCCAATAAAACGATTAAAGCTCCCAATACGCAAAAGAGCAGTATTGACAGCTTTTTTTTCATACTGTGATTTATTTTTTTTATAGGTTTTCTTTTTGTTTTTCTTCTCAGAGTAGTCAATCAAACACCTGCCTTCATTCCCATTACTTCCCGGTCACGTCCTGATACTGTCTTACGTAGCTGCCGCCTTCAGTCGCATAGGTTTCTGTCTGCTGGTTGCTTGGATATTTCATGCCCAGACGTCCGATGGCGATTTTCCGGATTCTTTCAAGGTCAACACTTGAAGTCACCTGGCTCTCATATGCATCGTTGTCTTCTTTCAGCTCGGCCAGTTGGGATTCAAGAGTGGCCAGCTGGCTTCTTTTACTGGTGCATTCTGTTTTCAATTTCAGATAATTAATACTGCAAAACACAATAAGGATACCAAGTGCAGCCAGAAATATGGCAAAATTACGGTTCATATTATTGGCTTTCGCACGGTTTCTCCTGGCTGCCTTACTAAGCGGCTTGTTCCCCCGGACCTGCTGCTCTGGTGTGGTCAGCTCTGGTTTTGCCTTATTTTTACGAACAGAATGCTCTGGCTGACGGTACTCTCTCCGCTCAGGAACTTCCTGGACTTTTCGGACAGTGTTGCCATCAACATACACATTTTGTGGACGTCTTTTACCTGACACAGTATTCGTATGTCTGCCTGTCTCCGCCATTTTTTACCCTTCTTTTAAACTTTTTTTTCAAAAATTCTAAGCTTAGCACTCTTAGAACGCGGGTTTTCTTCCATTTCTTCATCACTTGGAAGAATTGGCTTCCTTGTGATAACTCTCCCCTTGGATTTCTTTCCGCACACACATACCGGAAAATCCGGTGGACAGGTACACGGGTTCTCATTTTTTCGAAAAATTGTTTTTACAATTCTGTCTTCCAGTGAATGGAACGTAATAATGCAAAGCCTTCCGCCATCATCCAGAAGATCAATCATCCCATCAAGTGAATCACGAAGAACATCCAGTTCCTTATTCAGCTCAATTCTGATTGCCTGGAACGTACGCTTAGCCGGATGGCCTCCTGCTGCCTGTATCTTCATAGGTATGGATTCCCGGATGATCTGTGTAAGCTGGCCCGTTGTCATAATGGGGCTCTGCTGTCTTGCTGCTACTATATGTTTCGCGATATTTTTCGCAAATTTATCTTCACCGTAATCGCGGATAATGCGATACAGTTCTCTTTCTTCATAACCGTTAACAATGTCACTGGCAGTCTGTGTCTGTCTCTGATCCATGCGCATGTCAAGAGGTGCATCTACCCGATAGGTAAATCCACGTTCCTCATTGTCCAGCTGATAGGAGGATACTCCCAAATCCAGAACAATACCATCAACCTTGTGAATTCCCCTTGCGGCAAGCTCCTGTACCATGTAACAATAATTGCTGCGAATGATTGTCACCTGGTCAAAGGCGGCAAGCCGTTCACTCGCAGCAATTATCGCATCCTGGTCTTGATCTATACCAATAAATCTCCCCTTGGCAGAAAGTTTCCTGCATACCTCAATGGCATGTCCTGCGCCGCCCAAAGTGCCATCCACATAGATTCCATCCGGCTTAATATTCAGCCCGCCAACGGTCTCGTCCAGTAATACAGATTTGTGTTTAAATTCCATTTCCGTCTCCTGTTGGATTTCTCGCTTATTTTATGCTCAGATGACGATTCCCATGTTCTCCATGTCGGCAGCAATGCTGTCCATATCGTCATAATTGCAATTCTCGCTCCATTTCTCCTTGCTCCAGACTTCTACTCTGCTTAAGTTTCCAGCCAGAATAACATCTTTCTCCAGACCAGCGAACTCACGTAACGTCTGTGGTACGAGAATTCTCCCCTGCTTGTCCAGTTCACATGTTGTTGCACCTGCAACAAAGAAGCGCGAAAAGGCTCTAGCGTCTTTATTTGTAAGTGGTAATACACGGAGTTTCTCTTCAAAGGCTTCCCATTCATCCATAGGATAAATATAAAGACAACCATCAAGTCCTCTGGTAAGAACAAATTCCTCACCTAAAGGTTCCCGAAATTTCGCCGGGATGATCAAACGCCCCTTCGCGTCGATTGTGTGATTGTACTCGCCCATGAACATAAAAACTCACCTACTCTCGTGAAATACGAGTCTCCCCCTCGTATCTCATGACGGGAAACAAATGGAAGTTCTGCCACTTCGTCCCCATTTGTCACCACTTTTCTCCACTTCCTACCACTTATGAACCCATTCTAACCCATTTGCCCCTAAATTACAAGTGGGAAATTATGAAATCTATTACATAATTCTGTTACAAAGTCCTTACAAACAGCGAAAATGCAGTCAAAAAATTTTTATATACAAATAAATCCTGCCCTGCAGGACTTTTTATATTGCCGGAAATTCCAGCGAAATTACCTATTACACACAAAAAAACGCCACTTCAGTGGGATTCGCTCCCACCAAAATAACGTTTTGTTTAGTCCAGATTCAGGTATCTGACAATCATATGATCAATCTTTCTGCTCATGGGCAGGTTTTTTCGCAAATCTGCGCGGCTGGCTATACAACCATTCATCTTCTTCTGAAGCTGTCGGACCCTTCGCAGCAACAGTTTCTTCTTCAGAAATCCCGGCATTTTCTTCCACATAATTTTCTGTACCGGAAGCTTCTGGCAAAGCTTCCTCCTCAGAAATTTCTTCTGTATCTTTCTCTGAGTCCTTCTCATAGAAATCCTCAGCAACTGAATTTTCCTCTTCCACGATTTTCTCTGTGTTCTTTTCATCCTGAGGATCTTCTTCCGGATGCTCTTCTTCCACAGACGAAGTTTCTTCTGATTCTTCGGAATCATGTTCATAAGCAGATGCTGTTCCGTTATAGACTTCCGGAACACCTGCGGCATCTCCATCTGCAAAAGCTCTCTCCAGTCTGAGCCGGTCTCTGTATTCTTCTGCTTCAGCTTCTCTGGCTGCTCTTTCCTGCGCTTCATAGTCCTGTTCTCTCCTGCGTCTGCGCCTTGCCGCCCTCTTTTTCGCCATGGTTTCTTCCACAACTGCGATCATAGCACAGATTACAAACAGTGCTGCTGAGATCAGCTGGGAAATTCCAACAGAAGTTCCCGGAATCATAAGCTTGTCTGTTCGAAGAAGTTCTATGCAAAATCGTCCGAGACCATATCCTGCCAGATATTTCAGAAATACTTCTCCGTGGAAATGTTTTTTGCGCTTCCACACAAGCATCAGGAGAAACAAAAGCAGACACCAAAGACTCTCGTATAAGAAAACCGGATGTACTTGAATATAAGAAGTTCCACCTATTGTCTCCAGGTTTTCCCTCATTGCAGATGTCACTTCGCTGGAACGCACAGCAGATAAAGGGAGCTGCATTGCAAATATGCTGTTGGTATACTCACCGAAAGATTCCCTGTTAAAGAAATCTCCCCACCTTCCTATTATCTGCGCAATAACGATTCCCATGCTGGCAGTATCTGCCATCTGCATAAAAGATTTTCTGCGCACGCCGCAGTAAATGGCAGCTCCCAGCATTCCTCCAAACAGACCGCCGTAGAATGTAAGTCCGCCATTTCTCACATTAAAGATCTCAATAATATTGCCCTTATAAAGATTCCAGGAACATAAAACATAAAGCATTCTGGATCCGACCACACCCAGAAGCAGGGATATGATCATCATTTCCAGATAATCGTCTTTATTCTCGCCGCAGCGCTTCGCTTCCAGAATCACAAATCCCATTCCCAGAAGCATTCCCAGAGCTATTACAAGGCCAAAAAATGTAATCTCAAATCCAAATATTTGAATGGATTTCCCCACATAATCCAGGTTTATTCCCAGATTCGGAAACTGAATTGACATTTATGCTATCCCTCTGTTTCTATTACTTATCAGACATTGAAACGGAATAAGATCACATCGCCATCCTGTACTACGTAATCCTTACCTTCCATTCTTACAAGACCTTTTTCTCTTGCACCTGCATAGGAGCCACAGTCAAGAAGATCCTGATAGTTTACTACCTCAGCTTTAATGAATCCACGTTCAAAATCAGAATGAATCTTACCTGCAGCCTGCGGAGCCTTGGTTCCAATCTTTATGGTCCATGCTCTGGTCTCATCTTCTCCGGAGGTCAGGAAGCTCATAAGTCCAAGAAGATGATAACTTGCCTTAACCAGCTTCTCAAGTCCTGATTCCTTGAGTCCAAGATCCTCCAGGAACATTTTTCTCTCATCCTCATCCAGCTCGGAAATCTCTTCCTCGATCTGAGCACAGATTACGAAAATTTCACTGTTCTGCTCCGCAGCATATTTTCTTACAGCCTGTACATGCGCATTGTCAGCACCATCATTTGCAAGATCGTCCTCTGCCACATTTGCAGCGTAAATTACCGGTTTCTGAGTGAGCAGATTGTATGTTCCCATCCATGCTTCCTCATCCTCATTCTCCAGTTCCATAGTGATTGCCATCTTGCCGTCTTCCAGCCATTTCTTGATCTTCTGAAGGAAATCAAGCTCTTTAGCAGCTTCTTTGTCCATACGGGCAGTCTTGGTAACCTTTGCAATTCTTCTCTCCAGGATCTCAAGATCAGAGAAAATAAGCTCCAGGTTAATAGTCTCAATATCACGGATCGGATCGATGCTTCCATCTACGTGGATTACATTGGTATCCTCAAAGCAGCGTACTACATGAACGATTGCATCGACTTCACGGATGTTTGCAAGGAACTGATTTCCAAGACCCTCTCCCTTAGAAGCGCCCTTTACAAGTCCTGCAATGTCAACAAATTCTATAACAGCCGGTGTCACTTTCTTGGAATGATAAAAATCACCAAGCAGTGCAAGTCTTTCATCCGGCACAGTAACAACTCCCACATTCGGGTCAATGGTACAGAAGGGATAGTTCGCAGATTCTGCACCTGCCTTTGTCAGGGAATTAAAAAGTGTACTTTTTCCTACATTTGGAAGTCCAACGATACCTAATTTCATTTTATCCTATATCTCCTTATTTTTAGGGGCGTTTGACATTTCTTTACGCCATTCTTTTGCTATTATACCACAAACAATAAAAATATGATATATTTCCGGCCCCATATTGTCTTCTCTATACATCTTTTTATTTTAGCATACCCAACTCTTTCCATCAAGACAAAAGCTCTGGACAATCTGATAAATTTGAAAAAACACCTCATATTTCCAATTGAATATGAAGTGTTTCTCTTTCGTAATACATCATTTATTTCAAATCTCTGGACATGATCATAAGAAGACTGCCTTTTTCGTAGAGTATCTTGGCCTTTTCTTCCTGAATCTCGTTGCTAACGGTGCGGCCGCAGTTATCTGTAGTAAGGCGGTAATGATCCAATGGGTATTTAAACCCCTTCAAAGTAAGACCTTCAACCGTTTCACCGGCTGCGAAAAAGGAAACATATTTTCCGAATTGACTGTCTTTTCGAATAATATGGCCATTTTCCACAAGACAGATGTAATTCTGAGCATCTGCCAGGATCACATTGACACCCTTTTGTCTGCCATATCCCAAAAGTCCCATGTTTCCAATAAAATGATCCAGTCTTCCACCAGTTGCGCCAAGAATAAGAATATTCTTTGCCCCTCTTCTTATTGCCAGATTTAAAGTAGACTGGGTATCTGTATCATCCTTTTCAGGATTCAGTCTGACAATTTCTGTATGGTCAAGACTCTCCAGATATGCCTTTCCAGCACCTGATAAACTGTCAAAATCACCGTCCACAATATCCGGGACAAGACCTGTTTCCCGAAAGAAATCCAGTCCTCTGTCAGCCGCCAGCAAAAGCAGCTTCTTTCCTTTTCGCTCTTCTTCTATTTTTCTTATAAAATCGAGGGCAAAATCTTTCTGGATCATGCCCCCGCTTACGATTACTGTATCTATCATTCTATCTTTCACTCAATCCTGTCACCAATCTCTTCGATCTGTTTCTGAATATGGCGGACATTCTGGGCAATATCACCGCCGAATACCCAGGATCCGGCAACAAAGATATTGGCACCAGCTTTCATAACAGTCTCTATGGTACCCTCATTGATTCCACCGTCAACCTCAATATCCACATTCAGATTCTCTTTATCGATCAGTTCTCTCAGTTCCTGAATCTTCTCTGTACACTCGTCCATATATTTCTGTCCGCCAAAGCCAGGCTGAACAGTCATCACCAAAACCATATCCACATCCTCAAGCATATGGCTGATATCATTTACCGGAGTTGCAGGCTTGATGGAAACACCAATTTTCACTCCTGCATCCTTGATACGCTCTATAGTACGTTCCAGATCCTCACATGCCTCAGCATGAACGGTGATGGAATCCGCACCACAATTTACAAAATCCTGAATGTATCTTTCTGGCTCTGTCACCATAAGATGAACATCAAAAAACATCTTGGATTCTTTACGGATGGATTTGATCACCGGCATACCAAAAGAAATGCTTGGTACAAAATCTCCATCCATAACATCAATATGGAGCCATTCAACTCCTTCGTTTTCAAGAATTTTAATCTGTTCGCCCAGACGGTTAAAATCCGCTGATAAAATGGAAGGGCATAGCTGATACATAGTTTTAGTATCTCCTTTTCTCTTTTAATTCCTCATATAAAGCCAGATAGTTGTCATACCGCTGCTGACTAATTTCACCTTCAGACAGAGCTTCCTTCACTGCACAGCCCGGTTCATGAATGTGCATACACCCCTGAAACCGGCATTGCGGCTCATACATTACAAATTCCGGGAAGTAATCCCGAAGCTCCTCTTCCTTCATATCGGTAAGATACAAAGAAGAAAATCCCGGAGTATCCACCAGGAAAGTATTCTTCTCCACCGGGATTACCTGGGAATGTCTGGTGGTATGCTTGCCGCGCTTCAGTTTTTTGCTGATCTCACCAGTCTCCATCTGCACTTCACCCTGCATACAGTTGGTAATGGAAGATTTCCCCACACCGGAAGGTCCTGCAACTACTGTTGTTTTTCCCTTCAGTATCTCATGAATCTCGTCCATTCCCTCTCCCTCATAGGTACTGGAAAGCACTACACGATATCCACATCCAGTGTAGATTTCGTAAAGCTTTTCCATTTCTTCCTTCTCTCCCACATCTTTCTTATTGAAGCAGATAACCACGGGAATTCCCTGCTGCTCCATCATGATCAGAAAGCGGTCCAGAAGAAGGAAATTAGGCTTTGGATTCTCCATGGCAAAAATCAAAAACGCCTGATCTACATTGGCAACAGCAGGACGGATAAGCGAATTGCGGCGGGGAAGAATGGAAGTTACACTACCTTCCTTCTCCTCCTCATTCAAAACGGTAATCTCCACATTATCACCTACCAGAGGCTTGAAATTATCCTTTCGAAAAATTCCTTTTGCCTTACATTCGTAAATATTGCCGTCTTCCGCATAGATATAATAGAAACCTGCAATTCCTTTAATGATCTTTCCCTGCATGGATTACTCAACTTTCTCAAAAGTAAGAGGATAATGGCCAAGTTCCTGATAGCTTCCATCAGATTGCTGCTCAGACAAATATAAAGTACCCTCAGCAACTCCTGGTGCACCTGTAATATCCAGCTGATATGGGAAAGTAAGCTGCTGTCCTTCTACCACAGAGCTTGCTTTTGGATCGCCGCCTACATTCTGAACAAGCTCCAGTCTGATCAGACCTCCGTTATATCCGGTAGGCGTATTCAGTCTCTGTGTGCATTTCCATACTTCGCCATTTGCTACTGCTGCTGCAGTAGTATCAGAAGAACTCGGATCCTCAGTATTCTGTGAAGAAGTATCCTGACTTCCACTGCTTACAGTAAGAGTGATCGTATCGTTATCCGGATCTGCATATACCGGGTTGTCATCTGTATATCCTACAGGATCCTGAGAGATAACAGTTCCCTCTGCAACGTCTGTGCTCATCTGCATTTCCACATTAATATTAATGAATTTGCCAAGCTTGGCAATCGCATCATTCTTCGCCATTCCGGTTACATCTGGCACCTGTACACTGTCACCATAATTAATACCACGGCTGATGGTAAGAGTAACTGTGTCGCCTGCCTTAACAGTAGTTCCTGCCACCGGCTCAGTATCAAGAACACATCCAATGTCTACCATAGAAGACTGGCTTTCATCCGGGTAAATCTTGTTAATCTGAACCGTTAATCCCTGACTTTCCAGAGTTTCCTGGGCAGAAGCACCATTCTGGCCAAACATATCGGTAAGAGTGATGGATTCAGAACCTTTACTTAAATAATAATTTACAGTTGAATTCTTTGCAACCTTTGTTCCCGCTACAGGATCCTGGGAAGAAATCTTGCCTTTTTCCTGTGTGGAAGCTTCCTCGCCTTTGTAACTCATTCCAATGTTTACAGAAGCACAAAGTTCCTGCGCCTCAGTCTCTGTTTTGCCCATAAGGTCCGGTACTGATACCATATCATCATCTGCATCTGCTGCCTGAGTAACCTGAGCCTGCTGCTCCTGCTGACTGGAAGACTCCGCTTTACCGCCTATCAGTCCTGCAGCCTTTCCCACTACAAGAATCACTGCGATCAGAACTGCGGCACCTATGATCAGAGCAATAATACTTCCAGCTACACTGACGCCTCTTTTCTGCTTTTTGATACGTCTTTCTCTCTCTTCCCGCTCTCTGCTTCGTTCACGATCCCGGTTCTTTCTGGAGCCTTTCGAGCTCTCTTCCTTATCATCATATCCGAAATCGTCATCATCATCGTAGTTTGTCTCATTCAGTTCTTTTTCCAGAGTTTCTATATCCGGCTTAAGAGTCTGCTTCGGAGTATGCTTGATCTCTCCAAGCTCTTCATCAGAAATTACAACCGTCTTAGCATCTGTATCTACAGATGTAAGCTTCACAAAATCTCCCTGCGGGTCAATAAGAGAATGCTTCAGATCCTCGATCACATCCTCCATCTTATTATATCTGCGATCCACACTCTTCTGGGTACATTTCATAATGATCTGTTCCAGACTGTACGGCAGATCCGGGGAATAAACACTTGGCGGTACCATCTCTTCCTGAAGATGTTTGATTGCAATGGCAACTGTAGTATCTCCGTCAAAAGGGACACGTCCTGTTACCATCTCATATAAGGTGATACCAAGTGAGTAGATATCACTCTTCTCATCGCTGTAGCCGCCTCGTACCTGCTCCGGTGAGCTGTAATGTACAGACCCCATAACATTGGAGCTGATGGTATTGGAAGAAGCAGCTCTTGCAATTCCAAAGTCTGTTACCTTTACTTTGCCGTCTGTGGAAATAATAATATTCTGAGGCTTCACATCACGATGTACAATGCCGTGGCTGTGTGCTGCCTCAAGTCCCATAGATACCTGAATGGCAATACTGGTAGCTTCCTTTACCGAAAGCTTGCCTTTCTTGGAAATATACTCCTTAAGAGTGATTCCCTCGATCAGCTCCATTACGATATAATAAACGCCCTCATCATCGCCTACATCAAATACATTTACTATGTTTGGATGAGTAAGACCTGCTGCTGCCTGCGCTTCACTTCTGAATTTCTTTACAAAAGTTGCATCTTCCCTGAATTCCGGCTTCAGAACCTTAACTGCCACAAAACGGTTCAGTTTATGGTCCATTGCCTTATATACGTCCGCCATTCCGCCGGTACCGATTTTACTTACAATTTCATAGCGTTCTGCTATAATCATACCTGTCTTTAACATGTTTCCACCTCATTCGTGAATGGTTCTATCAATATGATTGCAATGTTATCCTTGCCGCCGTTATTGTTGGCTTCCTGGATAAGAGTATTTCCTTTCCAGGTGATATCCTCATCAGAATTCAATATGATTTCTTCCATTTTTTTGTCTTCCACCATATTGCTGAGACCATCGGAACACATCAGGATCGTACTTCCCGGTTCCAGACGCATATCAAAGAAATCCACGTCTACAGTTTTTTCTGCTCCCAGAGCTCTGGTGATAATGTTTTTATCCGGATGATTTCTTGCCTCCTCAGCAGTGATTTCACCCATTCTTACCATTTCCTGCACCAGTGAATGATCCCTGGTAACCTGCCTCAGCTGTTTATCCACCACATATAGTCTGCTGTCTCCCACATTGGCAACATAAGCATACTGGCCTACAATGGTGGCTACTACCATGGTAGTTCCCATTCCACGAAGTTTCTCATCCTTCTGCGCCTGTTCTATAATTTCTGTGTTCGCAGTCTCAATGGCATGACGGATTACCTTTACAGGATTATAATCCGTATCCTCCCTGATTTCATCTACCAGTATCCTGACCGCGTGAGAGGAGGCATAATCACCTGCATTGTGCCCTCCCATTCCATCAGCAACAGCAAAGAGGTTCGGGAGATTTCCAACTGTGTCCTGGGAAGCGAACACATAATCCTGGTTCATCTTCCGCTTCATTCCTATATTCGTAGCTGAATATACCCTCATGTCACTTCTCGCTTTCTGTCCTTTTCGTACTGTTGTTCAACATAGCAACACCAGTTTTTCGTTACTGCGGATCGTAACTTTTTTCCATATAACTTTTTCGTAATTGTCCACAGGCACCGTCTATGTCACTGCCCATTTCCCTTCTAATAGTAACATTAATTCCGCATTTTTCAAGTTTTATTTTAAAATTCTCTACAGCCTGATGCGTAGAACGCCTGTAAGAACGCTCCTTAATAGGGTTTACCGGGATTAGATTTACATGACAATTAATATCATGGATTTTGCTGCTCAGCTCCCTTGCATCTTCGTCACTGTCATTAACACCAGCCACAAGACTGTATTCAAAAGTAATTCTCCTGCCGGTCTCCTGAAAATAATTGCGACATGCATCCAGGACTTCGTCCATGCTGTACCGCTGGGCAATAGGCATAAGTTCCTGTCTTTTTTCATCATTTGGTGCATGCAAGGACAAGGCAAGGGTAATCTGCAGTTTTTCCTTTGCAAGCTCATAAATTTTCGGAACAATTCCGCAGGTCGATACGGTGATATTCCTCTGGCTGATGTTAAGGCCATCTTCGTCGGAAAGCAGATGTACAAAGCGTACAATATGATCATAATTATCCATAGGTTCGCCGGTTCCCATTACTACTACATTAGATACCCGCTCTCCCGTTATGCTCTGGATCCTGTAAATCTGATCCAGCATTTCCGAAGGAAGAAGGTTTCTTGTCCAGCCTCCAATAGTGGAAGCACAAAAACGGCATCCCATTTTACAGCCTACCTGTGATGAAATACATACGGAATTTCCATGCTTATAACGCATAAGAACACTCTCGATCACATTTCCATCAGAAAGGCGGAACAGATATTTTCTTGTGCCGTCAATGGCAGAAATCTGTTCATCCACCATTTCCAATGCCGCTATGGGATAGTCTTTCAGTTTTTCTTTTAATTTTCCTGGTATGTTTCCCATCTCATCATAAGAGGTTACCAGATGTTCATGTAACCAGCTGTAGATCTGCTTTGCCCGAAAAGGTTTCTCCCCCAGTTCGGTCATCAGATTTTTCAGTTCGTCTTTCGTCATCGACTTAATGTCTGTCATATTTATATCCCTATTTTCTTCTGAATTTCGCAATAAAGAAACCGTCTGTCTTATGTACTCCCGGGAGCAGCTGCAGATATCCAAGTGCAGTCGTCTCTGAGTGCAGCTCCTCTGGAAGATAAGGATCCAGACTCTCCAGCTTAAATGGATAATTATTCAAGAACCACATCATGTTCTCTTCGTTTTCTTCTTTTGCAATGGTACAGGTACTGAAGATCAACTCTCCTCTTGGCTTCACATAGTTTGCTGCGCGATCCAGAATGGTTCTCTGCAGAATCACTATTTCATCCTGTTTCTGTGGCGTAACACGGTATTTGATCTCCGGCTTCTTGCCGATCACTCCATACCCGGAACAAGGTACATCTGCAATTACAACATCTGCAAGCAGTTCTGAATCCTGATCAAAAATAGTAGCATCCTGCACTCTTGCCTGTACATTAATAGAATTGGTACGCTGGATGTTTTCCTCGATCAGATTGACTTTATACTGGCTTACATCTCTTGCATCTACCGTTCCATATCCCTCCATCTTGTCTCCCATATGAAGACTCTTTCCACCTGGCGCAGCACACACGTCAATAACGTAATCGCCCTTCTTCGGATCTGCAACCTCCGCAACCAGCATGGAACTTACATCCTGCACGACGATTTTACCCTTGATAAAAGCATCCAGTGCAAGAATATGGTTAAATTCAGAAATGCTGTATGCATAAGGCAGATATGGAGCAGGCGCTACATGAACGCCCTGACTTTCCAGACTTTTTACAATCTCTTCCTTGGAATTCAGATAAGTCCGGCATCTGATGGTAAGAGGATGTTCCGTAAGAAAATCTGCCAGTATCTTCTCTGTTGTTTCTTCTCCATAGGCTTCCAGCCACCTGGTTACCAGCACCTCTGGCATGGAATACTTTACAGAAAGATATTTCAGCAGATCATCTTCTTTTTGAGGAAACCGGACCTGATCCATTTCCCGGGCTATGGTACGAAGAACACCGTTTACAAAAGGCTTCAGATTATAAAAGCCTTTTCTTTGCGCCAGCTTCACAGCCTCATTGCACACTGCACTGTCTGGCACACTATCCATGTATTTCAGCTGATATACTGCACTTCTTAAAATTTCCCGGATTGCAGGCTTCATCTTATCAACTGTCACCTTGGAAAAAGAATTGATAATGTAATCAATCTGAATCCGGTATTCCAGCGTTCCTTCACAGACACGGGTAATAAATGCCCGGTCCTGTTTGGGAAGGAACTGATATTTGGAAAGGGCATTCCGAATTGCCACATGGCTGTGCTCGCCCTCTTCGATTTCAAGTAAAATTTCCAGGATCATCTCCCTGGAATTGATTCCGTTAATCATCCCGTCTTCTACCTCCGGAAAGTATGATCAGTCTCAGAAGCTGTAAAATGGAAGAAGCAAGAGCTGCTACATAAGTAAGGGCTGCCGCTGTAAGAACCTTCTTCGCACCTTTGTTTTCCTCACAGCTTAAAATCCCTGTGCTTTCCAGCATTTTTAAAGCCCTTGAGGAAGCATTGAATTCTACCGGAAGTGTTACAAGCTGAAACAGTACCGCCAGTGAAAACAGCACAATTCCTGCAGTTGTAAGTGCCGGTATGGAAAGGATCAGTCCCAGAAGAAAAATCGGCCAGGAAAGGGAAGATCCGATATTTGCCACTGGAACAATAGCTGAACGGATATTCAGCGGTGCATAATTTATATTGTGCTGAATGGCATGACCACACTCATGGGCAGCGACACATACAGCTGCCACAGAAGTTCTTCCATATACGTCCTGTGAAAGTGCCAGCCTCTTTGTTCTCGGATCATAATGATCTGTAAGGCTACCGGAAATTGGGACAATCGTTACATCATAAATTCCGGCTGCATTTAAAATCCTCTGGGCAGTCTGAGCTCCTGTAAGACCGGAATGGCTGCGCACCTGCTGATAGCGTGCAAAAGTGCTTTTCATCTTTCCAGATGCAGCCAGTGCCAGCACCATTCCAATGATCAGCAATACATAAGTAGGATCAACATAAAATCCATAAGGATATCCATATCCGTACATAAGATCACTCCTTTTTATCTGTGAATCTGCTTCCGGTTTCTATATGACATCCACGAAGGAATGCATCCGCATCCATTCTCTTTTTTCCTTCTAACTGTACCTGTGAAAGTACCAGAACATCCTCACCGCAAGCCACGTAAATTCCTTTTTTGTCTGTTTTTACTACTGTTCCAGGTTCTGACTTTTCTGCGCCAGTTTCTTCACTTTTTACTACAAAGCTTTCCCATACCTTCAAAGTTTTTCCATTCCAGAAGGTAAATGCGCTTGGCCACGGATTTAAACCTCGCACCAGTCTTTCCAGTTCCTCGGCTGATTTCCCGAAATTGATCAATCCCATCTGTTTGGTGATCATACCGGCATATGGAGTAGGGCTTTCCTCCGGCTGTTTCTCGTAAACAGCTGTGCCATCAAAAATGTGAGGCAATGTCTCAACAAGAAGCTTCGCTCCTGCTTCTGCAAGCTTATCAAACAGAGTTCCGCCCGTCTCATCTTTTGCAATCGGCACTACGATCTTTGAGATCATATCTCCTGTATCAAGACCTGTTCCCATTCTCATGATCGTAACCCCTGACTCCTTTTCCCCATCAATAACTGCCTGCTGAATAGGAGCTGCACCGCGGTATTTCGGAAGCAGGGATGCATGGATGTTAATACATCCGTATTTCGGAAGCTCCAGAATGCTTTTGGGAATGATCTGTCCAAAAGCAGCTACCACAATAATATCGGGTTCCAGTTTCTCCAGAACCTGTAAAAATTCCGGATCGCGTACCTTCACAGGCTGGTAAACCGGGAACCCATGTTTCAATGCCTCTTCTTTTACAGGAGTGGGAAGCATGGTCTTTCCCCTTCCCTTCGGCTTATCCGGCTGGGTCACAACACCAGCCACCTCATAGCCTGCTTCCGCCAGTGCATGAAGGGGATTGACTGCAAAATCCGGCGTTCCCATATAAACAATTTTCATTTATTCCTCTTCCTCCTCATTGTCATAACTTACATGATGTAATTCACCTTCAACCAGACGTGTGTACATTTTTCCGTCAAGATGATCCAGCTCATGACAAAATGCACGGGCAAGGAGTCCTTCTCCTTCATATATCTGCTCATTCATATCCATATCAAAAGCTTTTACCTTCACATAATTTGGGCGGGTAACCTGACCGGACATTCCCGGAACACTTAAACATCCCTCCTCGCCTGTCTGCTCACCGGATGTCATAAGAATTTCCGGATTGATAAGAATAATTGGACCATCTCCAATATCGATCACTACGATTCTCTTTAATATACCCACCTGGGGAGCTGCAAGGCCAACACCGCATGCGTCATACATGGTTTCCAGCATGTCTCCTACCAGATCCTTTGTACGTTTGTCGATTTTCTCTACTGGTCTGCAGATTTTTTCTAAAACGGAATCTCCCTCTGTTCTGATTGTTCTAAGTGCCATCTCTGTGTTATCTCCTTTATCTTTGAATTTGGAAATACCCGTTGTTTCAAAGCCCTGCACCTTAACGCAGCCCTTTATTTCCGGTATTTCGCCTTATGAAAAATCAAATTGTATATTAACTTTTCTGAAGCCGGAATTGATTTCTATATATTCCTCCAGCCTGTCCTTTATCCGGACAAGCAGATCATAATTCTCATGTTTCAGATAAAGTACTCTTCTGTATACATCCTTTACTTTCCCTACAGACGCAGGAGCGGGACCGATCACATGAAGATCTTTTCCCGCATATATTTTTCCTGTAAACAGGCCAAGATAGTGCATGGCTGTCTCAAGAAGCTTCTCATCCTCCGAAGAACCAAGCACTGCCATCATATGGGCAGCCGGAGGATAATCCATAAGAAGACGGTATCCCATCTCTTCCTGATAAAATTCTTCGTAATCCTGCTTTGCAGCTGTCTGAATGCTGTAATGATCCGGACTATAAGTCTGGATCAGGGCATGACCTTCTTTCTTTCCTCTTCCTGCTCGTCCCACAGCCTGGGTAAGAAGCTGAAAAGTGCGCTCACCACTGCGATAATCATCAGCATTCAGGGATAAGTCTGCAGCAAGGATCCCCACAAGAGTAACATCCGGGAAATCATGTCCCTTGACGATCATCTGGGTTCCAATCAAAATATCGGCCTCATGCCTGGAAAAAGCAGCCAGGATTTTTTCATAGCTTCCCTTAGCTCTTGTAGTGTCGTAATCCATTCGAAGAACTCTTGCCTCTGGAAATTCTTTTTCTACCACCTGCTGGATCTGCTGGGTTCCCGCTTTAAAACCGCCTATATATGGGGAAGAACAGACTGGACATTTGTCCGGTTTCACAGTTTCATAACCACAGTAATGACAGATCAGCTTTCTGCCATTATGCTCACTTAAGGAAACGTCACAGTGAGGACATTTCATTACATGGCCGCAGGAACGGCATGAAACAAACCCTGCGTAGCCACGGCGGTTGAGAAACAGCATGGCCTGCTCCCCTTTTTTCAGGCACTGGCTCAGGTCTTCTCTCAGTTCCAGACTGAGGGCAAGGCGGTTTCCTTTTTTTAGTTGTTCCCTCATGTCAATAATTGATACCCTGGGAAGAGGTCTTTCTTCAAATCTGGCTTCCAGCTTTACAAGGACATATTCTCCTTCTTTCGCCCTGTAATAAGCTTCCATAGATGGAGTTGCAGAACCAAGAATTACTCTTGCGCCTTCCAGCTTTGCTCTGTGGATAGCCGTTTCCCGGGCGTGATACCTTGGACTGTTTTCACTTTTATAAGAAGATTCATGCTCCTCATCAATAATGATCAACCTCAGTCTTCCAAATGGAGTAAAAAGTGCTGAACGGGGGCCCACCATAACCTGCAATTCTCCCTGTTTGGCTCTTTTAAACTGATCATAACGCTCTCCCTGGGAAAGTCTGGAGTTAATTACCGACACCTTATCACCAAAACGACCATAAAATCGCCGTACAGTCTGATAAGTCAGCGCAATTTCCGGAATCAGCACGATTGCCTGACCGCCTTCCTTTATCACCTTATCGATCAGCTCCATATATACTTCCGTTTTTCCACTGCCGGTAACTCCGTGAAGAAGAACCGGTCTCGGATCCGGGTGTTCCCATTCTGATAAGATCTGATCTACAGCCATTTGCTGGGATATACTTAATACTGCTGGTGCCACATGCGGAATATTCTCTGCATCTGCAATTGCATTTCTGTACACTTCATCTGACTCCACAGAAGCAATTCCCTGTTCTTCAAAATATCTCAGGACAGAAGCCGTAGTACCAAGCTCCTTTGAAGCCCAGGCAGTCTCGATTTTCCCATTTTCATTCTGCAAAAGTGCTTCCAGAAGGCGAATACGCGCTTTAAATCTGGTCATGCCAAGCTCTTCCAGAAGCTTTTCCCCATCTTCTCTGGAAATCAGAAGGGTTATCCACCTTTTTTCCTGGGCTTTCATCTTTTTCTGAATAGGAAGAACTGTTTTCAGAGCCTGGATCATGGTAGAGCCATAATTTTCTTTCATCCACCCTGCCAGCGCGATCAGCCTGGATTCTGTGGTTTCCTGATCATTTTCAATACCGACAACAGACTTAAGCTGGATTCCCTTTACCTTAGGCTCATCAGAAATCCCCACTACATATCCCTTGCGCACATGATTTCCTCTTCCAAATGGAATGGAAACCACCATTCCCACCTGTATCTCGTCCTTCAGTTTCTCCGGAACCAGATATTGAAAGCTTTTATCCAGCTTCTCATGGGAAATGTCTACAATAATATCTGCATATGTCATGTTTTACTTTCCGGCAAGAATATCTGCAATCAACACACGCTCATCCATAGGATATTTTTTACCTTTGATTTCCTGGTAATCTTCATGACCTTTACCAGCCAGCACCACAATATCCCCTGGTTCTCCGTGATGGATGGCATAAGCGATTGCTTCCTTGCGGTCTGGAATCTCCACATATTTACCTTCTGTCTTCGCCATGCCCACTTTGATGTCATCAATAATAGCCTGAGGCTCCTCATCTCGCGGATTATCAGAAGTAATGATGGTCAGATCTGCCAGACGACCGGAAACTTCTCCCATCTCATAACGGCGAAGTCTGGAACGGTTTCCGCCACAGCCAAACAGGCAGACCAGTCTGTGGGGATGATACTCACGCAATGTAGTAAGAAGACTTTCCAAAGCCATTGCATTATGTGCATAATCAATCATCAGAGTAAATTCATCAGATACTTTCACCATCTCAATACGGCCTTTTACTTTTGCTACCTTCAGAGCCTTCAGGATATTTTCCTGGGAAACCTTAAAATGACGGCAGATTGCAATAGCGGTAAGAGAGTTGTAAATACTGAATTTACCTGGGATGTCGATTTCAACAGGAAAATCCATAAGTCCTTTCAACTGATAGGAAATTCCAAGATAGCCTTTTCCACCAATCAGTCTGGCATCCTCAGCGCGAAGGTCTGCTTCTTTTGAAAAGCCATAGGTTTCCAGAGTACAGGTATGTCCCTCTACAATTCTGTCAAAATGCTCATCATCACGGTTTACAATTCCTACTCGGCACTGCTTGAGAAGCATAGCTTTACAAGACAGATAATGATCGAAGTCCTTGTGCTCGTTTGGGCCAATATGATCTGGTTCAATATTTGTGAAAATTCCAAAATCAAACACAAATCCCTGAGTACGATGCAGCATCAGCCCCTGTGAGGAAACTTCCATAACCACACAATCACAGCCAGCTTCCACCATTTCGTGAAAATACTCCTGAACTACATAGGATTCTGGTGTGGTATTAGAAGCAGGTATTATCTTATTTCCGATAATTGCCTCAATAGTACCGATCAGACCAACCTTGTATCCGGCATTTTCCAGAATGGATTTTACCATATAGGTAGTAGTGGTTTTTCCCTTGGTTCCGGTAATTCCGATTGTTTTCAGCTTCTCTGCCGGATGTCCAAACCAGGCCGCTGAAATAAATGCCATAGCATATCTGGTGTCTGTCACCTGGATAACCGTAACATCTGACGGTGCAGAAACCTCCTCTTCTACTATCAGAACTTTAGCCCCTTTTGCTGTTACATCCGGGATAAATTTATGTCCATCTACAACAGCACCTCTGATACAGATAAACAGAGAGCCGTCTGTTACCTTTCTGGAATCATAAACAACACCAGTGACTTCCTGCTCTGTGCTCCCCTGCACGCAGGTGTATTCTAACTTCTCTAATAAGGATGATAATTTCATAATATATGCCTCCCTATATTGACGTTGCTTTAAAATCACGCCAGAGCTTATTTGAAAAAGACTTTCAGCAAGATGTGCGTCACAATTTGCGGGAATGATTTTTCAAACACGCTCTAATCTGGTGACATCATACAGCAACGCATACTCTTTTATAGAATATCACACACAGAATTTGTTTTCAATCTTTCCTGTTAAAAAAGCAGTAACCGTTCACCTCACATTATAGTTTCCATTCACGAGTCATCTGTGAGCATTGCCTCCAAACATTCTTCTGGCGGCTACAGCGGAAAAAAGAAACGAAAGCAGAATCAGTACCTGAAACAGCTCTTTGTGGGAAGTATCCCCTGTTTTTGGAGAGGTGGACGCAGCCATTGTGCTGCCATCATTATTCCCACTGCCTATGCCAGTTCCATCTCCATTTCCACCCCCATTTCCGTTTCCGCTTCCATTTCCATCCTTCTCCTTATCTTCCACACGGATGGTTGCCTGATCCCGCACTGCGCTTTCCTCACCAGTCTCGTCAGTAACTACAATAATCTGATTCATCAGATTCTGGTCTTTCAGATCTTTTGGAAGTACAACTTTTGCCTTTAAATTCACACAGCCACCAGGTGCGATTTCCTGGATTTTCGCCTGAGTTCTGCTTTTATTCAGGGTTATACCTCTCTGTTCCTGAAAAGTAGCTGTTACTCCGGCAAGCCCGAAACGTTCCGTAGTAACTACGGAATGCAGAGTCACCTCTCCGGTATTGTGAATACTGATCTGATAAGTCACAGTCTCCCCAGGGCTGGCGTTGTCGCAGTCAGCTGTTTTCTTTACCGTAAAAGAGGCTTTTCCCTGCTGTAATGTTAACTGTTTTTCTGCTGCTTTCTCCAACGAAACCGGATTTTCTGTTTTTGCAAAAAGCTCCAGCTCCAGATTACTTTTCTGATTCATGTCCGGATCTATATAAAAAGACAGGGTTCGTGTTTCCCCTGCGGAAAGGCATTCCAGCACTGCACCACTTTCCGAAACTTCAAGGCCAGGCTCCTTTTCCCACACAGGTACCAGTTCCTGTTCTTTTACTTTGGCCTGAAGGGAAATTTTATAAAAAGGTACCTGACCATTATTTGTCAGATTCACTGCCATATGAATGCGTTTTCCAGTATAAAGCGCCTTTTCCTTGGCTTCCATTTCCACTGAAAAATCCATGTGTGCAGCTGGTATCTCCAGATTCTTAGATAAAGCTTTACACAAAATGGTTTTTTCATTTTCCACTTTTTTTACAATGTAAACTCCGCCTCCATTTTCTTCTCCGCTTATAGCACCATTTGCATGCAAAATATCCTGACAGGTAGGAACTGTATGTTTTTCTGCTGGAAAACGATATTCATCCCGCAAGGTAACCGGAATTTTCAGCTGTTTGCCCTGTTCTCCCGGATTTATTTTCCAGCGGAATCCGGTTATACTGCTGGATCTTCCGTCAGCAGTCTCGATAGGAAGCTCCTCTTTCAGGCAGCCTTCAGGTGCCATAAACGAAGCATCTGGCTGAAAATATTCAGAAAGCCAGACTACCAGTTCGTAAGATGTTGGATGAGGTATTGTTTCATCCGAAAAATCATATTGATCATTTTCCAGGCTCCCGTCCTGATTTCCACTGCTGAATAAATTTTCATCGTCACTTTCATATTCCTGGTTTTCATTTTCCCGCGTAAGTGACGCCAGCCCATCTGCCTTTACAGAAATCACCGCCTGAAATTTCTGTAAATCTGTCCATGCCGCATCTTGGGCAACAGATAACCCGCCTTCCATTTCTGCTCCATATGCCACTGCCGGCTGCGCCGTGCATCCAACCAGCATCCCAGCTTCTGCAAGCAGACTTACTCCCACTGCCAGTATCTTTTTCCATATTCTGTTTTTCATTATAACTTCTCCTTTTCTACCCCTATTTTTCACTAATCTCTGTTATTAAACTACTATTTTACAAAACGGACTTGCCGCCTACTGGCGACATCACCATATAAATGAGTCACTGACAGCACATGGGAATCACACCTTTCTCACTTAAACAGATCCTATTCACAGCATTCCGAAGCAAATTTGCCTTGCCATTGTATGCATCCATTTTCAAAAAAGCGTATAAAACGCCCAGGTTAACAGGTTTCCTTCAAAAAACGGGTTATCTTGCGCCGAACCGGCGCGGTAGAAATTCTTTTCTGCAGAATGCAGAAACAAGATAGGTTTACTTTACCACACTTGGTCTTTAAATGCAATAAAGGGTCGGATTTTATTTTCATTTCATATTTTTTCGATTTCTTTTAGATTTGAGACACATTTTCCTCACAAATTGCCGATATAATGAATTTCGGATAGATGAAAAACCACTCTCTATCTCCCCCCTCAAAAATATAGGAAATGAGCCATCTGCTTGATGCGGATGGCTTTTCCTGTTTCAAGGACTTTTCTATTGCAATTCCCACCCTTAGCTTTTATAATGGAAGATATTACACAAGGATGTCCGGAGAAATCATTCATGTTGCTGTGAATACTTTCACAGTAATCCACTTAACTCTGATATCCGCATTATATTCTTGACAGAAACGAGGTATCTCCTATGAGTGAAAAAATCGTAGTAGTTGCATTAGGTCACAGAGCTCTCGGCACCACACTTCCAGAGCAGAAAGTAGCCACCAAAGCCGCAGTAAAAGCAATCGCAGATCTTGTTGAAGAGGGTGCCAAGGTGGTAATCTCCCACAGCAATGGCCCACAGATCGGCATGATCCACACTGCAATGAATGAATTTGGAAAGACACACCCGGATTATACATTCGCTCCTATGTCAGTCTGCTCCGCAATGAGCCAGGGCTACATTGGATATGACCTTCAGAATGCGATCCGCTCTGAATTTATCAGCCGCGGAATTTACAAACCTGTTGCTACCATTCTTACCCAGACTGTTATTGATCCATATGACGACGCTTTTGCAGATCCGGAGAAAATTATCGGACGTGTTCTCACTGAGGAAGAAGCTGAAGCAGAAGAAGAAAAAGGAAACTTTGTCACCAGACTTGCTGATGGCGGATACAGACGAATCGTAGCAGCTCCGAAGCCACAGAGAATCGTAGAGCTTGAGACTATACGAGCACTTCTCAATGCAGACCAGGTTGTTATCGCAGCCGGCGGCGGTGGAATTCCAGTGCTTGAGCAGGGCATCAACCTTCACGGTGCCAGTGCCATCATTGAGAAAGATCTTGCCGCAGGACTTCTTGCAGAAGAATTAAATGCCGATACTCTTCTGATTCTCACAAGTGTAGAGAACGTAAGTCTGAACCACGGTCAGGTAAATGAGCAGAAGCTTGGCAGCATCACTGTAGCGGACGCTAAGAAATACATTGAAGAGAACCAGTTTGCTTCCGGTTCCATGCTTCCCAAAATCGAAGCAGGTATTTCCTTTATTGAGAAAGGGGAAGGCCGGAGCACTGTGATTACCGATATGGCTCATGCCAAAGAGGGCTATGAAGGAAAAACAGGAACTACCATCCGCTAGAGAGTGTTTGAAAAAGGCTTTCTGCAAGATGTGCGTCACAATTTGCGGGAATGATTTTTCAAATACGCTCTAAACATACAAAAAGGAACCTCCGACGAAATAAGTACTCATCTGACGAGGTTCCTTTTTTTACTATTATTTTACTATTATTTTACTATTATTTTACTATTATTTCCCCAATCTCAACGAGCAGTAAGCATCAATGAGGAATCCTCTGACTCTGTATTTATGATTCCGATCAGATCTCCCTCTTTCAGGGTAATCTTACGCTCCACGCCATCTGTCACTGTCATGCTTCCGTTTTCACCATCTTCTCCCATGATCATAAAACTCACAAAACCATTTGAACAGGAAGCAATGTAATATCCTGGGACAATGCCTCCATCCACATTTTCCCCAACCTCCAGCACATCTCCCGCCATCAGTTTATAAGAGGCTGAATCAGCCCCAGAGCCAAACATATCTCCAAATTCTTCTTCAAGTATCGGAGCAAGGCTGTCCTTCAAGGAATCCCGGATTTCCGGTAAGCTTGCGCAAATGATCACCAGGACCATGAGCCATCCAAAAAGGGAGCCTTTTTTCTTTTTTACCGGTTTCTGGGTGTAAACACTGCTTTTTTTAGCTGTAGTGCTGTAAGTTCCAGCTGTACTTTGTCTGCTCTTGGAATTATAATTCCCAGCAGGGACAGAGACCTTATTTCCATTCTTAGCAGCGCCAGTGCTGCCTCCATATGTACTTCCAGCTTTCACACTTCCCTTATTATAAAAATTCCCTGTGCCTGCACCAGCCAGTGACTTAGAACTTCCAGTTCCCGTTTTCTGATCATATTTATTTCCGGCTCCTGCCACGCCTGTTCCGGTCCCGGTCTTATATGCAGCACTTCCAGCCTTCTTATCTCCCAGCGGGATTTCCTCCTGGCGCATGATTGCCCGCGCCAGGCTGGTAGCATGACGGTAATGGTCACTTCTGTTCTCATTCAGATGATACAAAGTCTCATCATTTCTATAAGGCATTCCACACAGCTTACATCTGCCATTTACAACAGGCCCGTCGCAGACCTGGCACCTCTTTTTCTCCATAGACATCCTCCCGGTTCTCTGGTTATTCTGTTTCACTGCAACCTGTAATTCCTGTTTTTGCTCCAACAGGGAAAAATCATCACATTCTTTGTCTTTTATTGTATCTTTTTTGCATATTTCTTGCAAGGTCTAAATTGCCAAGCGGGAAAATACCTGTTATAATAAACCAAGATTGTTCCTGTTCACAGTCTGACTAGAAATTATCGTGAACAGAAAACAGAGATTAACACAATCAACAAGGAGGATTCCCATGGAACAATTAAAAATTCCTATGGGCTATCATGCAGACCTTAATCTTCATGATACTCAGGTAGCAATTAAAACTGTGAAAGATTTTTTCCAGCAGACACTTGCACAGAAGCTGAACCTTCTGCGTGTCTCCGCACCTATATTTGTAGATCCAAGTTCCGGCCTCAATGATAACCTGAACGGCGTGGAGCGTCCGGTAAGCTTTGACATCAAAGGCATGGACTGCAACGCTGAAATCGTACATTCTCTTGCAAAATGGAAGCGTTATGCACTGAAGAAATATGGTTTCTCTGTAGGTGAGGGCTTATACACCGATATGGTTGCCATCCGCCGTGATGAGGATGTTGACAACATCCATTCCATCTATGTAGACCAGTGGGACTGGGAGAAGATCATCACCAAAGAAGAGAGAAATGTAGAAACTCTCATTAACACTGTCCGTACTATCTACAGCGTACTCCGCAAGACAGAGAAATACATGGCAGTACAGTATGACTACATAGAAGAAATTCTTCCAAGAGAGATTGCATTCGTCTCCACAGAAGAGCTTGTAGACATGTATCCGGATCTTACCCCTAAGGAAAGAGAATACAAGATCGTCAAAGAAAAAGGCGCTGTTTTCCTTATGCAGGTAGGTAAGAAACTGACAAATGGCGAGCGCCACGACGGACGTGCTCCAGACTATGATGACTGGGAATTAAACGGCGATATTCTGGTATACTATCCTGTACTGGACATTGCCCTTGAACTTTCTTCCATGGGTATCCGTGTAGACGAGACAGCACTTGACAAACAGCTTACAGAAGCTGGCTGTGACGACCGCAGAGAGCTCCCGTTCCAGAAGGCCATTCTGAATAAAGAACTTCCATACACAATCGGCGGCGGTATCGGTCAGTCCCGTATCTGTATGTTCTTCCTGCGCAAGGCTCATATTGGAGAAGTACATGTTTCCCTGTGGCCTAAGGAAATGCAGGAAGAAGCTGCTAAAGGCGGTATTCCACTTCTGTAAAATAGAATCGAGGGATCAAATTGAATATACTTTTTTTCTTAACACCGAAAAGTGATATTGCCTACATTTTCGAGAATGAAACTTTGAGGCAGACTCTTGAGAAAATAGAACACCGGAAATTTTCCTGTATTCCTATTCTGAATCCAGATGGAAAATACGTAGGTACTATTTCTGAGGGCGATCTTCTCTGGGGAATGAAAAATCTGAACATCACGGATATGAAAGCAGCCGAGGAAGTACCGGTTATGGCTATCTCCAGAAGAGCCACCTACAAACCGGTACACGTTGACTGCGACATGGAGGATCTCCTGGACCGCGCAATCAACCAGAACTTTGTGCCGGTTATAGATGATCAGGATCACTTTATCGGAATTGTCACAAGGAAAGAAATCATCAAATATTGTTATAAAGAAATGAAGAAAAACGCATAGGATTTTAAATCACCGCATTTTTTCACACAAAAAAAAGACAACCTCTGTCCCATTTAAACCAATGGAAAAGGTTGTCTTTTTTCTTTTTACAGAACCTTAGACAAAAATTCCTTCAATCGCGGATTCTGCGGATTTTCAAAAAACTCCTTCGGCGCATTCTGTTCCTGAATTTTGCCGTCATCAATAAATAAAACTCTTGTTGCAACCTCTCTTGCAAATCCCATCTCGTGAGTAACTACAACCATAGTCATGCCGCTCTTTGCAAGCTCTTTCATCAGCTCCAGAACCTCTCCAACCATCTCCGGATCCAGTGCAGAAGTAGGCTCGTCAAAAAGCATAACATCCGGATTCATGGCAAGGGATCTTGCAATGGCAATACGCTGCTTCTGACCACCGGAAAGCATATCCGGATAAGCATTTGCCTTATCTGGAAGTCCCACACGGGCAAGAAGCTCGTCCGCACGTCTGGAAGCCTCTTCCTTTGTCATCAGTTTCAGTGCAACCGGTGCCATCATAATATTCTGCTTTACCGTCTTGTGTGGAAACAGATTAAACTGCTGGAAAACCATTCCGATCTTCTGACGATGTCGATTTATGTCAACCTTAGGATCTGTGATATCTGTTCCTTCAAACAGGATTTTACCTCCTGTAGGCTCCTCCAGAAGGTTGAGAGAACGAAGGAAAGTGGATTTACCAGAGCCAGATGGTCCGATAATGGCAACAACCTCGCCCTGACAAATATCTGTGGAAATTCCATCCAGAACCTGATTGGATCCAAACGCTTTTTTCAGATCCTGTACCTGGATCAAAACTTTACTCTTATCAACGCTCACTGGTTCTCAGTCTCCTCTCCAGTTTATTCATAAAGAAGGTCAGTACCATGACCACGATCAGATAAATTGCAGCTGCTGCCAGAAGAGGCATAAAAGCATTGTAGGTACGGCTCTGGATCAGCATTGCACCCTTGGTCAGGTCCATCATTCCGATGTAACCGATAATAGAAGTTTCCTTAATCAGCACGATAAACTCATTTACCAGTGCAGGAAGCACATTCTTAAACGCCTGTGGAATGATAATAAGACGCATGGTCTGGGTAAAATTAAGTCCCAGGCTACGTCCTGCCTCTGTCTGTCCCTGGTCAATTGACATGATTCCGGAACGGACAATCTCCGCAACGTAGGCACCTGAGTTGATACCAAATGCCAGACTTCCTACCAGAATCTCATTGACGCTTACAGAACCAAAAACTACAAAGTTCATGATCAGAAGCTGGATCACAGTAGGTGTTCCACGGATCACAGTCAGATAAACTCTGCAGATGGAGTTGGCAATTTTAAAATTCCCGGATTTATCGTGGGAAGAACGGATAATTGCCACCAGAAAACCGATACAGATACCGATCAACAGGGCGAAAACTGTGATGATCATGGTATTTTTCAAACCATCCAGCAGCCAGGTGTATCTGTCATCTTTTATAAAATTGATATAAAAATCGTGTCCAAATTTTTCAAACATATTATTTCCCTTTTTATTTGCTTATCTAATGGTGCAGTGCCTGCTTCTCTTTCGGCACCATTCCATATAGGAAAAGCTGCCAGAACTGTATGCTGGCTGTTTTCATTCTTTCAGTCAGTAACATTAGTAGGAGTCACCTTGATCTGCCTGTATCCAAAGCTTATACATTCCAAGCTTTTCCCAAACAGCATTCATCTAGGTGACTCACACTTCTCTGACAGCTTATGCTGTATTATTTCTATCAGTCAGCTTTTACAATGATAACCTGGCTTGCATTTGCATAGGTGTCTGTGAAATCAACGCTCTCCAGACGATCCTCTGTAACGGTCATTCCGGCAGCACCGAAATCAGCTTTTCCAGACTGCACTGCAGCAAGGATTGCATCAAACTCCATATCGTCGATCTCAAGCTCATATCCAAGCTTATCGCAGATTGCCTGTGCAATATCAGCGTCGATACCAACAATCTCATCACCGTCACGGTACTCATATGGCTCGAACTCAGCGTTTGTTGCCATTACAAGAGTTCCGTTGGAACGGTCTACATCTTCCGGAGACTCATATGGTGTCTCGCCAATGTTATCACCGATGTAGTTGTTCATAATATCATCAACAGTTCCGTCCTCTTTCAGTTCTTTTAATGCGCCGTTAATCTTGTCAAGAAGCTCATCATTGCCTTTCTTCAGGCAGATTGCATACTCTTCTTCAACGAATGGCTCGTCCAGGATCTTCAGTCCGTCTGCATTCTCAACAAATTTCTGAGCTGGCTGTGAGTCGATGATCACACAGTCAATCTGACCGGCCATAAGTGCCTGGATTGCTTCGCTTCCTTTGCTGTAACGCTTAACAGTTGCTCCGTCAGCCTCATATTCACTAGCTTCAATATCACCGGTTGTACCAAGCTGTACACCGATTGTTGCATTCTTAAGATCATCCTTTGACTCAACAGTTGCAGCAGATACGCCAGCAGTCATGGAAACTGCCATTACTGTGCCAAGTGCAAGAGCTACTAATTTTTTCATATTCTTTTCCTCCTCTTAATCTCATATACAGAACCAGTTCCTTATATCTTCATCCACATAGTAAGCTGTTGCTATTTATTTCTTCCACAACAACCGACTTCACAAGATGGGGACATAATTATTCATGCTTTCTGCATATTCATTCATCTATCTTTTCCTCATTTTATCAGCTTTTGGGAAAAATGCAAGAGTTTCCATAAATTTCCCCAACTTCTTTGTCATTATTTGGAAAAATTCACTTTTTGATAACAGATCTGTGTTATGATATGATTCGTGTGGAGTAATTAAATAATTGAATGACCAAGGCGTTAACCGCCTAAACAGGAGGTATTTGTTATGAAATTTACAAAAATGCATGGTATCGGCAACGATTATGTATATGTGAACTGTTTTAAAGAAACTGTGAAAGATCCATCAGCAGTTGCCAAATTTGTGAGTGACAGACATTTTGGAATTGGCTCAGACGGACTGATTCTGATTAAGCCGTCTGACATTGCAGACTGTGAGATGGATATGTACAACCTGGATGGTTCCCAGGGTGCTATGTGCGGCAATGGCATCCGCTGTGTAGCCAAGTATGCTTACGATTACGGCATTGTAAACAAGACCAGTATCAGCGTAGCGACCAAAAGCGGCGTGAAATATCTGGATCTTTCTATCCGTGACGGAAAAGTCAGTATGGTAAAGGTCAATATGGGCGCCCCTATTCTTCAGGCTTCTCTGATTCCAGTTGTATCTGAGTCTGAGCAGGTCGTAAATGCCCCTATTGAAGTAGACGGACAGATTTATCACTTTACAGCTGTTTCCATGGGAAATCCTCACGCCATCGTATACATGAATGACGTAGACGGGCTGGAAATCGAAAAGATCGGTCCATCTTTTGAAAACCATATAAATTTCCCTGACCGCGTCAATACCGAATTCGTAAAAGTCATCGACCGACACACTGTCCAGATGAGAGTCTGGGAGCGCGGTTCCGGTGAGACTCTGGCTTGTGGAACAGGTGCCTGCGCAGTTGCAGTTGCTTCTATTTTGAACGGGCTGGTTGACCGTGATCAGCCGGTTACCGTGAAGCTTCTTGGTGGCGATCTTAATATTTTCTGGGACGAAAATGACGATCAGGTTTATATGACTGGTCCGGCGACTACTGTATTTGATGGGGAAATTGATCTGGGATTTCTTGGAGAATGACTCAATAAAAAGGCCCTTGCGGACTGTAGGCATTTTGTAATGCTTACACCGCAAAGGCCATTATTCTTTCTACAATAAATACTGCACCACAGGCAAGAAGCGCCACAGTCAGCAGACTCTTCTCTTTGTACGCTGCAATCAGCGCCACTACAAATCCCACTACAGCTGAAATTACACTTGCCGTTGCCGACAAAATCGCCGGAAACGTCATAGCTGCCAGACAGGCATAGGGCACATAAAACAGAAATGATTTTATAAAAGGATTGGTAATCTCCTTCTTCGCCAGTGCCAATGGCAGCATACGGATCAAATATGTAACGCCAGCCATAACCAGGATATAAATATAAACATTAGGCTTCATGAGCTTCCTCCTTGGCATTTTCTTCATCAACCGGGCAAAGCCATGCTGCCAGTCCGGCTACCAGAATTGTAGTAATAATAATCACAAATCCGGATGAGACTTTCGATAATACAGGAACCCAGGCAAATAATGCGCTCACTGCCATTGCTCCAAGAACAACCAGAAGCACTGCTTTGTTTTTCTTGGATGGCGGAATAATGACAGCCAAAAACATTCCATAAATGGCAACTCCAAGTGCACTCATAATAAAATTAGGAAGAATACTTCCTGAAATAGCTCCAAGCAGGGTTCCAATGGTCCATCCCGGGATTGCTACACTCATTACACCATAATTATAAAACGCACTGACTTTCCCCGGTTTACTGGCACTGACTCCGAATATCTCATCTGTTACGCCAAATGCAACTCCGTAACGATGCCCCCAAGTTTCATCACGTCTTAGCTTCTGTGAAAGGGAAAACGACATCAGACAGTATCTCAGATTGATAATCAGCTGAGTAAGTGCCATTTCCCATAAGGAACCTCCTGCTATGATAATATCAAGACCTGCAAATTGTCCCGCTGACGTAAGATTCGTCAAAGAAATCAAGACCGCCTGCCAGATAGACAGTCCGCCCTGCACCGCCATCATACCAAACGTAAAGGAAACAGCCAGATACCCCAGGGCAATGGGGATTCCATCTGTAATTCCTTGTTTAAAGCTCTCTTTTTTCATGAGAGATTTCCTCCGGTTTCTTCTGTAGTCACGCAAAGAGCCTGGGAAACAGTTTTGGCCTCCCAGGCTCTCTCATTGTAGCACTTTACACTAATAAATTCAACTATTATCCCTTGTATTCTCACTTTCTCTCTACAATCTTGTAATAAACCTTCGCTGTCAGCCCATAAATCACGCCATAAACCAAAGCAAATACCAATAATGTCACCACCGTGCATCTGGCAAACAAACCGCTGTTTGTCATGCTAAACAGCGCCAGCAGTCTCTTTACCATAGGAAATGCCATAGCAATATGCAGTGCTGCCATTCCAAGAGGAAGGAAAAATACCATAAGGATCTGTCTGTGAATGGAAGATTTCACCTCTTTATGAGTCATGCCCACCTTCTGCATGATCTCGAACCGTTCCTTATCCTCATAGCCCTCTGAAACCTGCTTGTAGTAAATGATCATAGCCGCCCCCATCAGAAACAGCAGTCCAAGGAAAATTCCAAGGAACAAAATTCCACCGAACATACTGTAAAAACTGTTATACAGTTCCTGTTTTATAGTACTGTAGTTCATTCCCACTTCTATAGTTCCAGCTGCTTTTTCGGAATCCAGAAGCTCCGATGCAAGATCGCTTACTTTGATGGCAGATGCATATTTTTCTTCTTCACTTCCAGACAGATACACATCCGTTTCCAGTTCCATCAGAGACATTGCACTTTGATAAACTTCCTCCTGCTGCAAAAACAAAGCAAAAAAGTCTTCGTCATTTACAACCAGCTTCAAAGAATCCATAGAAGAAAAATTATCTCCCACATACTGATAATTTTTCAGCCATTCTTTCACCTGGTAAACCTTGTTATGAATCTCCAGAGTCTCACCGTCTGTTTTTCCATTGTGGTAAGCAAGAACTTCACCTGGCGCAAGGGAAATCTCTTCTCCCGTAACCCTGGCATACTCTTCCTGTGGAACCACGGTAAGGGTTTCCAATGAGGCTGGCATTGCCATAAGGGAACTCCCATCAACATTTGCAAATTTCCAGCTCCCATCTTCGCTTCCCACAAGCGTAGAGGAAAAAGCAATTTCGGTGTTAATTTTCTCATAAGAAACCTGGTTTTCAATTTTTCCCAGTAATTTCTCTCTCATTTTTTCCAGATCTTCATAAGAATTTCCCCGGTACAGCACATTCACATCCGCCGGACAGCGTTTGTTCATAATATCATCCAGTCCGGAATTCAGGCACACCGTAGAAGAGATCATCAGAAGTACGCCTGTGCTCAGAATGCAGATACTTGCAAGTCCAACTGCATTTTGTTTCATGCGGTACAGCATACCGGAAACAGCAGTAAAATTCTTGGTTTTATAATAAAATTTCTTATTCCAGCGCAGAACTTTGAGCACCACAATGCTTCCTGCTGTAAAAAGAAGATACGTTCCTGCCATTACCAGAACCACTGCCACAAAGAACAGCGCCAGCGCCGAAAGAGGTGACTCTGTGGTAATGGCAATATAATATCCGATAAACAGACAGATAAAACCAGCAACCGCCATCAGCCATTTTGCTTTTGGTTCCTTTTCCCCTGCATTTTGTGCCTGAAGAAGCTGAATCGGGTTTGTTTTGTAAACCTTCCTGATATTTACCAGAAGGATCAAAACAAAAATAGCTCCAAACACTTCCAGGCATATTCTGATTGCCGGAACGCTGACTTCGAACCCAAAGGACGCCGGAACCTTGATCAGTTTCAAGAGCAGCAGAAGCGCCAGCTTGCTTCCCAGAATTCCCACAAGGATTCCGCCAACAAAACTGATCAAGGCACTAAACAGATTCTCCAGCATCATAACCCTGCTGATATGCTTCTTTTCCAAACCGAGAATGTTGTAAAGTCCCAGTTCCTTTTGTCTTCTTTTCATGAGGAAACTGTTGCTGTACAACAGGAAAATAAAGGAGAAAATAACAATAACGCCAACTCCCATAGTCGTGATCATCAACACGTCACCACTGTGACGGATCGTTTTCATTCCTGCATTATGATTGATAAAAAGCATCATATACAGCATTGCCACATTGAACAGACACGCCAGAATATAGGGCACATAGATCTGTTTGTTTTTTCGGATGTTTACAACTGCCAGCCTGGCAAAAAATCCCTTACGCATGATACTCACCGCCCGTCATCAAAATAGTTAAGGTATCGGAAATCATCTGATACATCTCCTCTTTTGTTTTCTCGCCGCGATAGATCTGGTGGAAAACTTCACCATCTTTTATGAACAGAACCCTGGATGCCCGGCTAGCTGCCTGGGCGCTGTGAGTAACCATGAGAATGGTCTGTCCCTGTCTGTTTATCTCTCCGAAAACGTCCAGAAGAGCATTTGCAGCCTTGGAATCGAGAGCCCCTGTGGGTTCATCCGCAAGGACCAGGCGCGGCTGTGTAATCAGAGCCCTGGCAACTGCACATCTTTGTTTCTGTCCTCCAGAGACCTCATAAGGATATTTTTCCAGCAGCTCATAAATATGAAGAGCCTGTGCAATAGGGCGGATTTTCTGCCCCATTTCCCGGTAATCTTCACCAGCCAGCACCAGCGGCAGATAAATATTATCCCTCAGGCTGAAGGTATCAAGAAGATTAAAATCCTGGAACACAAAGCCCAGATTTTTTCTTCGAAATGTAGAAATCTCCTTATCAGAAAGGTGTCCCAGGCTTTTTCCATCCAGAAGTACGTCTCCGGAAGTAGGTTTATCCAGTGTTGCAAGAATATTCAGAAGTGTAGTTTTTCCGGAACCGCTTTCTCCCATAATTGCAACAAATTCACCTTTTTCCACAGAAAAATTCACATTGTTCAATGCCTGCACCTTATTTCCGCCAAAACGAGTGGTATATATTTTTTTCAGATTTGTAACTTCAAGTAATGACATTTTTTACTCCTCTCCTTTATCAATGAGCTTTTTCATACGCTTCCTTGCAAAAAACAGTATACTTAAAAAAGTCACTTGCTGCCATCGAATCAGATTACAAAATGCAGGCAGAATCTTACAATGTTGTAAGGTTGTCACATAAAGTTTGCAAGAAAAAAATTTCATCTGGCAAAACTCTTTATGATATAGAAGATTTGGTCAGTATTTTTTGCAATATAAAAAGGCCGCTGACATATACGACCTTTTTTATATTATAATCCCCTATTGGGCATATATCTTCTCTGGCGTCATTCCGGCAGCCAATGTAAGATAATACACCGCGTCCGCCGCCACACACACTACGTTTTCCTCATGCATGAACTCTGTGATTTCCGAATCAAAAAGCATGTTTGCCTGTGCTTCAAATTCCTCATCCTTATCCCAGAACAAAACTGCAATATTCAAAAAAGGAAATACCGGAAGCACATACCCCACATCTCCCTGAGGAAGCAAAGTTCCCCCAAGAACCTCACAGGCTTTTCTTAATTCTTCTGTTTTCCCGGCGAAAAGCTCCTGCAGCCTGGAAATAATCGTCCTTCTGTAAGCAGCCTCAAAAGGATACACTCTCTTCACCTGGCGAAAAGCCACCAGATTGCCCGATGCCACAGGATGAGCTGCTGAATAGTAAAACGTATTATAAATATTCATCACCGTATCAAATCCAGGGCTTTTCCCATCTTCTGTAATGAATCCGTTTTTTCGGTCAATTCGAAATCTTTTTGAAAAGTAGATGATATAAAGAAACTCCTCATCAGCTTCCAGCTGAAATTTGCGAATCAGTTCCTCCTGATCCATTTCCAGGAATTTCAATCTCCAGTTCTCGATTACCTGGTCATAATTAGACTGCCTGTTTTCTGGCATAATACATTCTCCTCTTATCCGCTATTTACCTTTAGCTATGCCATATAACTTGAAAGCTTCCTGTTTCAAGTATTTTTACCAGCTGCTCCACTTCATCGGAGTTCCAGTTTTGCGCAGTCTGTGCTTCCCCTGTGAATTTCACGCAGGTTCCGCAGGAAGAGCTTAAATTCCTTGGCACCGGCATGATCGTAGCCGGATATCCCTCTTTCTCACATTTTTTCTTGAAAGACATAGCTCCAAAATGGGAAAAAAATGTGGCTATGTAATCTCCCATTATTTCTCAAGAGTGAGGACAAAGTCTTCCCCATCCTCTTTTACAGACACCTTATATCCCTGATGCAGGGCGAAACGGGATACGTTTTCTTTGGCTGTTACGTTATCTACCATTACCGTATATGCCTTCTCACCGGATGCCAGCGCATTCTTAGTACGGATCACAGGTTCCGGGCAGGAAAGCCCTCTTGCATCTATTGTTTTCATACACTTAATCTCCTTAGATTTTTCATTATTTCAACTAAACGGAATTGTCTGTTTACACAGATATACTATAAATGAGCGTCCTTAATCAACTTCACGCTTCATTCTTACGCATGGAATTTACTGTCGCAATCACGATCAGAACCACAAAACCGATCACAACAGCGATCTTGCCATTTGCAGTCGGGCCTTCTCCAGAAGATGCCAGTCCGAAATTATGTGCTACAGCTGCACCAGCCATCAGACCAAATACTGTGATGGCGGAGTCTGTGTTTCCTTCACCAGCCAGAACCAGCTGACGAAGCGGGCAGCCTCCAAGAAGGACACAGCCAAATCCTGCAAGCGCCATTCCAAGTGCATTCCAAAGACCATCTGTATGTGCGACAGGTTGTCCTGCAAATCCTGGATTAAAATATCCCAGGATCATGTTTCCGATCAACGCACTTACCAGAATTGCAATAAATCCAAGAAGCAGCTTCCACTCTCCAAACAGTACCACGTCACGGATTCCTCCAACCATACACAGGCGGGTTCTCTGTGCAAGTGCACCTACCAGAAGCCCTGCGATCAGGGAGATTGCAATTGCAGCATGCTTTGCTCCAGGACCACCGTCAGCTTCTGTGAAGTGGATGAATGCAGGTGCTGCAATGAGAAGCAGAAGAATTCCGATTTCCACTACTGGGAAAATGCCGCCTTCAACCGGCTGCATTTTATAGGAACGTTTCAGAGTATAGCCTTTTTTCAGGAAAAATACTCCGGCAAGGATTCCAGCAATAAATCCGATCAAACCAAAGATGGCGTTGAAATCGCCGCCAGCCAGACGAAGGATCATGCGGAATGGGCAGCCAAGGAACATCAGGCAGCCGATCATAACGAACATTCCGATCACAAAACGGGTAACAGGTGCGGAGCCGCCTCTTGGCTTAAATTCTTTGGTTGCAAGAGCAAGAATGCAGGAGCCAAGTACCAGTCCTACAATTTCCGGGCGGATGTACTGAACCGCAGCTGCACTGTGGAATCCCAGTGCTCCTGAAGTATCACGCAGGAAGCAGGCAATGCAGAAGCCCATATTTGCAGGGTTTCCGAAATATACCAGAGCCACTGCAATGATTCCGATGATGACACCGGCTCCGATGATTATGGGTGTTTCTTTCTTTGACAATGTTTCTTTCATACTCTTTCCTCCTTAGATAACTGTCAAATCTTTCCTCTATTTTAGCATTTTTTGTCAGAAAACTCTAATTGATTATGTGGGATTATTTTAAGTATTTATAGATATTGTCGATAAATCGTGGTATTATAGATATATTAAATAACCATTTTCCAAGCGAAAGGATATAATCATGAACCGAATTTACCTCGACCAGGCCAGCACCTCTTTTCCAAAGGCTCCAGGTGTGGCACAAGCTATGGTGGATTACCAGACTATGAACGGAGTTAACGTGAACCGCGGCTGCTACTCCAGTGCTTACTCAGCAGAAGAAGTTATTTATGAGACACGCCAGCTGCTGGCAGAACTTTTCCACTTTTCCAAATGCAAAAATGTAATTTTTACACCGAATGTCACCACCAGTCTCAATTTTATTTTAAAAGGATTCTTAAAACCAGGAGACCATATTCTGGTATCCGCCATGGAGCACAATGCAGTTATGAGACCTGTAGTACAGCTGGCTTCCTTAGGGATTTCCTTTGACCGGATTCCTTGCAGAACGGACGGCTCTATGATTCTGGAAAAAGTAGAAGAACTGATCCGCCCTGAGACGAAAGCTATTGTCACTTTACATGCTTCCAATGTATGCGGAACCAGGATGCCCCTTGATGCCCTTGGGGAAATCTGTCAGAGGCACCAGCTTTATTTTGTTGTGGATTCTGCACAGACGGCTGGGATCGTACCAATTAATATGGACAAAATGCATATTGACGCGTTAGCTTTTACCGGACATAAAGGACTTCGGGGACCACAAGGGACAGGTGGTTTCCTGGTTTCCCAGGAATTGGCAGAACAAATGGAACCACTGATTTCCGGCGGTACCGGAAGTGTATCTCATACGGAAGAAATTCCGGATTTTATGCCGGATCGCTTTGAATCCGGGACACCTAATCTGCCTGGAATTTATGGACTGCATGAAGCACTTTTGTACTTGAAAACGCATTCTTTGCAGGCGATAAATGAAAAAGAATTGTCTCTCACTGGTTATTTTCTGGAACAGCTGCAGGCACTGGACGATACTGGCAGACATATCCGTATTATTGGAAAAAAAGATCTCACTAACCGAAATGCAGTTGTTTCGATCCAGACACCAGAAATCGACATGTCACAGGTGGCGTGGCAGCTGGACAATGAGTATGGTGTTATGACCAGAGTCGGACTCCACTGCGCTCCAAACGCCCACAAGACGCTTGGTACTTATCCTGCCGGAACTATCCGGTTCTCCTTTGGACCGGAAAATACAAAGAATGAGCTGGATTTTGCCATCCAGGGATTAAAGAAAATTTTAGACTTATAAATTCAGCATTAGTAACACTTAATTAGTCTTTGAGAAAGGAACCAGTATTTTTACCCTATGGAATTTAAACAATTAGAGGCCTTCGTAGCCGTAGTCGAAAATAAAAGCTTCTCTGAAGCCGCCCGCCAGCTGAATCTGACCCAGCCCACCATCAGTGCCCACATCAATTCCCTGGAACAGGAATTGAATTCGCGGCTGCTGATCCGCACCACCAAGAAGCTGAACATCACCCAACGCGGTCTTCTGCTCTATGACTGCGCCTCCAATATGCTGAACATGCGCAGCAACATTATAGAAGAGTTCACCGGACAAAATAAAAAAATTGTTGACCTGGCTGTTTCCACCATTCCTTCCTCCTACCTTCTGCCAGGTATTCTCAGTGCTTTCACCAGCCAGATTCCAGACGTATATTTTCACTCCTGGCAATCCGACAGTCTCGGCGCTGTGGCAAGAGTTCTGGATGGCAGCGTGGATCTGGCTCTGGTGGGAAATACCTTTGACGAACCAGATTGCTGTTTTATCCCTTTTTGCAAAGATAAACTTGTAATTGCCACCCCTGTCAACCAGCATTACCTACAATATCAGCAAAAAATGGATTCCGGCACCCTTGATTTCTCTGATTTTCTAAGAGAACCCTTTATTATGCGCGAAACCGGTTCTGGAACCAAAAAGGAAATTGACCGCTATCTGGAAAAACGAAATATCCCGGCTTCTTCCCTGCACATTGTAGCCCGCATGAACGATCTGGAGGCCATCCGCAAGTCTGTAGCCGGCGGCCTTGGAATCTCCATCCTCTCTGCCTGCTCTGCCAAAGATCTGGCCGACACCCACCAGATTCTCATGTTTCCCCTGAATCACGAATCCGCCATGCGAACCTTCTACATTGTGTACAGTAAGAACCGGATTCTGAAGCCACATGTGAAGCAGTTTTTAAAATTCGTAACAAATTTTTATTAGAGCGTGTTTAAAAAAGGCTTTCTGCACGATGTGCGTCACAATTTATGGGAGATTTTTCAAACACACTCTAATAACCGCCTTTTAGAAATACCAGACAAAAGGAAGCTGCCCACCAATTTCCCAGTGAACAGCTTCCCATTTCATTCCCACATATTCAAAATTCAATTTCAGCAACTGCCGCCAGCTTATTTCTCCTCAGCAGTCTCTTCAGCCTCTGTCTCAGTCTCCGGAACTACGTTGTGAACTGGTGTTACAGTTGCGACAACTGCTTCCGGATCAGTTGTGATGTGGATATTCTTATTCTTGGCGATTTCAAGGTCTTTCACACGAAGCGTATCACCAATCTTCATACCAGCCACATCAACCTTGATCTTGTCAACCAGATCTGCCGGAAGTGCTTTGTATGCAACCTCTTTCAACTCATCCTGCAGAACACCGGACATAACCTTCTCTTCATTTTCCAGAATGATCTCAGCAGTGGAATGAACCATCTCATTGCTTACCAGTGCCTGGAAATCAACTTCCTCTACTGTATGTGCAAGTGGATTATAATCAACTTCCTTGATCAGCGCATCATAGGTTTTACCATCCAGTTCCAGCATTACCTGGCTTCCTTTATTGTTGTTCTTCAACAGAACTTCAATTTCTTTCTTAGTAAACTTAAGGGGAATGGAACCTTCAATTTCTCTGCCGAACAGGTTACCTGTTACAAATCCTTCTCTTCTTAATTTCTTTGCTTTGACATCCATGCTTCTTTTTTCAGCTTTTAAAGTATTCATTTATCTTTTCCTCCAAAATTCTGAAACGCTTAGCAGCCTTCAACAAAGAGGTTTTGTTAAGTACTTCTTTTTTCTTTTTACGTCCCTTATTATAGCCACCTGTTTCAATTATGATTAACCAAACATAACTTTTTTTAAGGGATTTTTTTAGTAAAATCTGCTCTTGCTTTTCCGGAAAAATAGAAGTATAAAATAGATGAATCGCTCAAAATTTTCAGGCAGTTGTCTTCTCTGCCGTAAAAGGCAGTTTTCGCTCTGCAACCTGCTTCAATAATGCCTCACTATGAGATACCACGATCAACCCGATTTCCCGCCTTTTTACTTCTTCCAGCAGAAAATTCCAGATCTGGCTCTGCGTGATGAGATCCAGCATGGTACTGATCTCGTCTGCAATCAGAAACCTTGTCTCTTTTCCCAGTGCTCTTGCAATACAGAAACGCTGCAATTCCCCACCGGATAATTCCTGAGGATACCGGTTCAGCCAATCTTCTTCTATCCCCAGCCCCTCTATGATCCGATTTTCAACCTGCCCTCCGTCAGACAAAATTTTCTCCATTTTCAGTCTGGGATTCACAGCCCTTTCCGGATGCTGCCAGATCATCTGCACCGGACAATACCCTTTCTCCGGCAAAGGCTTTCCATCCAGCAAAACCTGTCCTTTGCTGGGTTCCAGATAACCGGCCAGAATTTTACACAATGTGGTTTTTCCATAGCCACTTGGTCCTGGCACCCACACTCTTTCGTTGTTTTCCACTTTAAAATTTATATTTGAAAAAAGTTCTGCACCTTTTCTCTCATAAGAAAATGAAATATCTCGTGCTTCCAGAATCATTTTATATCTCCTGTTATAACTATTCAGTAGGCAATATGCATTAAAGTCATCCCATATCTGACTTTACTATGAAAGTCCCGGATTACGAATACGGCCGGCAGCTGTGGGAGTGCCACAGGCACACAACAGCTGACTTTCCTATATAGTAATGTCGCCGATAGGTGGTATTTCCGTTTTACATACAATACCGGATACACCTGACACTTCCGCATCCAGCCTCCACCATAGGTATTTCCCCTTTGCATTCTTCCCGATACCAGCTGCACCTTGGTCCAAAAGGACATCCCTGCGGCATGTCTTTCACATAAGGCTGGGTTCCGTCAAGAGGGGTAAAGCCATTCTGTGGAAGTGCCCGCCACAATGCTTTTGTATAAGGATGGCGCAAGGTCTCTTCTGAACGAAAATCCGAAACCGGGGCCTCTTCCACTGTTTTTCCTGCATAAAAAACAACGATCCTGTCAGCAACTTCCAGTGCCAGCTCAATATCATGAGTAATCAGAAGAACTCCATTTCCTTCATCTGCAAATTTTCTGAAATCCTCCATAGACTTTTTCGCAAGTGTTAGGTCCATGCCAGGCGTGGGTTCATCCGCAATAATAAGCTTTGGATTTTCCATTAATGCAGTAGACAATAAAATTCTTCTGGTCATTCCTCCAGAACACTCGAAAGGATATTTCGTTTCAGTTTCCTTAGGCAGACCATACCTGCGGAACAATTCCGATTGCTTTTCTGCCCCTTTTCTCCCTCTTTTTCCCCAGACCTGTTTTCCCACTTTCATAAGCGGATCCAGATATAAGGTGCTCTGAGGTACAAAAGCAATTTCCTTTCCACGAAGTTCACTGATCTTCTTTTCGTCCATCAATTCACCCTGGAACTTCATAGTTCCGGATACATTTGCATTATAAGGCAGAATTCCCAAAATCGCATGTGCCAGAAGACTTTTTCCGGAACCGCTGGAGCCGACTACAGCCACCAGTTCCCCTTCCCTCACTGCAACAGATAAGCCTGAAATCACGGGAAGCCAGCTCTGTCTGCTGGTTTTCCCTTTATATTGGAGAAAGGAAACGGAAAGCTCTTCTATTTCCAGTATTTTTTTCTTATTGGTACAACTCATATTTTTTCATACGCTGCTGTCTCTTACCGGACAGTCCCTCCTGCTATTCTCTATTTGTGAACACTTCCCGGATCCAGAAGCTGACGAAGAGCTGTACCGCCTTTTTCAAACAGCACAACCGTAAGAACCAGCATCATTCCAGGAAATACAGCCAGCCACCATTTGCCCATGATCAGATAGCGCATACTTTCTGATAAAATAACTCCAATCGCCGGCTGCTCCGTGGAAAGCCCGAAGCCCAGAAATGTAATACTGGACTCATGAAGAATTGCGTGTGGGAAAAGCAATACCAATCCAACAATAAACTGGGGCAGAACATGGGGAACTATGTGTTTTTTCGCAATCTCCCATTTGCCCAGCCCAAGCTTTCCTGCGATCTGAATATATTCACTTTCCCGAAGCTGCATAACCTCTCCTCTGATCAGCCTTGCCAGAGATGTCCAGTGCGTCAGCGCCACACCTGCAATCACTCCCTTCAGCCCTTTTCCCATAGCATAGGAAATCAGAAGCAACAGCAGAATATGCGGAATTCCCATAACAGTGTCAATTGCAAAAGAAATGGCAGAGTCCACCTTTTTTCCAAGAGTTGCTGCACAAATTCCAAGAATCAGTGCCATAACTGCGCTTACACCTGCTGCCAGCACGCCAATAAGAATACTCATAGATAAACCTGTAAGAGTACGGTAAAACATATTTCTGCCCAGCCAGTCCGTACCAAAAGGATATTTCAGACAGGGGGCAATATTTTTTCTGGAAAAATCGGTCACCATAGCGGCATCATGAAGCACCACCCCAAGTATGGCTGTCACCGCCAGAAAAGCTACAGAAAAAATCAGCAAAAGCCTTGCTTTCTGCCGCTGGTTCAGCCTTGTCCTCTGCTTTTCCACGGCTCCCGGGCTGCCCTTTGAACAACTGTTTTTCATTACACCTTCGCTCATAGTCCCAGCCCTCCCTTCCGGATTCTGGGATCAACAACTCCATACAGTACATTTGCCAGGAAATTTCCCAGAAAAACAATGGCTGCTGTTATCAATGTAATTCCCATAAGAAGAGGCACATCACTGCCAGTTCCCGCCGCTACAGCCGCCTGTCCCAGTCCCGGATAGGAAAATACCTGCTCCACAAGAACCGAGCCTCCTATGATCTCACTAACAGATGCAAACTGCAGGGTCATGGCCGGAAGCAGCACATTACGAATGCCATGGCGAAGAATGATGCTTCCGGTTTTCTCTCCCCGCGCCTTTGCAAAAAGGATGTAATCGCTTTCCATTATATCAATCATTTTTTCCCTGGTATGTAATGTGATATTCGAAATTCCGGTTATGCTTAAAGTGACTGCCGGAAGAATGGCATGACGCACTCTGTCCAAAAAGGTAACACCGCTGGCTTCTACTCCAATAGGAACACTAAGTCCAATGGGAAGGATTTTCATCCAGACTCCAAAAATGATCAACAGCAAAAGCGCCAGCCAGAAAGAAGGAGTACTGGCAATCACCAGCGAATAACCTTTTATGATCTTATCCGGCAGCCTGCCCTGAAACACCCCTGCAATTACCCCCAGAAGGAAACCCACCAGGCCGGAAACCACCCACGCCAGTCCCATAAGAAAAAGAGAATTTCCCAGCTTCACTGCAATGACCTTTGTCACCGGCTGCCGGTATAACAGAGAAATTCCCCCATCTCCCTTTATAAATGCATTCAGCCAGTTCAGATATCTCTGCACTGGCGGTTCATCCACGCCCCAGTAGGAGCGCAGCTTTTCTTTTTGTTCTTTACTCATACTGCCCAGAGCAGCCTGCCCCACATTGGCCTGTAACGGGTCAATGGGGGAAGCTGATACAAGGGCAAAGGTAAGAATGCTTACTGCAAAAAGCAGTAATATGATTCGTAGCAGGTTCTTTCCTGCGTAAATACCTATACGTTTCATCTTAATTTATCCGTTTCGTTTTTTCTTACTCTTTATTCCCACTCCCACTGGTCTACATTGTTTACAATAGACCAGCCATGGCCATGAGGATGTAATTTCTGATCTGCCACTTTCAGACCGTCACGTACAAAATAAAGATGGTCAATATTGCACAGCCAGATCCACGGAATATCTCCTTCCTGTGTGATTCCGGTGGTTCCGTCCCACTGGGCTTTTTTCCAGAGATCGTAGGATTCTTCCAGGTTGCTGCTTGCAAGTGCTTCGTCCATGTATTTGTCAACTGTCTCATTTGCATATGGAGAATATTCCGCACTTCCGGTATCCTTGATGGTGTGATAAATATTGTAAAGCTCCATAGGGCTATGTGCTCCCCATCCCCATATAAGCGGTTCTGACTGTGCCTGATCGTAGGCGGTATCCCAGCCAACACCAGAAGTAGTTACATCAATTCCAAGCTCACGCAGCTGATTGGCAGAGTCTTCTGCAAGTGCCTGACGCACAGAATCTCCATTTGAAAACATAATGGTAAGCTCTGCTTTTTCTCCATCTTTTTCTCTTATTCCGTCATCGCCTTCTATCCAGCCTGCTTCTTCCATCAGAGCCTTCGCTGCATCAAGGTCATACTCTGTAACAGCCTCCTCGTTGTACCATGGCATTTTGTCGCAAACACTATATGATACTGTTCCATAACCATTGAGTACATTTTTGATCATCTCTTCTCGGTCAATAGCAAGATTAATTGCACGTCGTACCTTCACATCGGAAGTCAGACTGTTTCCATATGTGATACCATCTTTTTCTTCTGGTTCTGTACACGGAAGATTAAAACCACGGTTATCCACAGTTGCCACACTCAGGAGTTCATACCCGTCAATTTCCTGGTCACTGTAAGAGGCTGCTGTGTGAGCTACATCTGCCTGTCCGGACATTGCCGCTGCCATGGCTGCATCTTCTTCCATAAACAGCACCGTCAGTTTTTTGATCTTTGGTTCTTCTCCGTAGTAATCCGGGTTTGCTTCAAAAATAACCTGCTGTCCTTTGTCCCACTGCTTCATAATATAACGTCCGGAACCAATTGGATTCTGTCCATAATTTTCATCATAGGCATGCTCTGGTACGATTCCTACAATTGCCATGGTGTATGGCCAAATGGAATATGGCTCATTCATATGAAACTCTACTGTCGTATCGTCCACTGCAACTGCTTCCTTCAGCATGGTAAAATCGTTTACAGAGCTTTCATCGCGACAGGTATTAAAGGTAAAAGCAACATCAGAGGCGGTCAATGGCTCTCCATCTGTAAACTTCACATCATCACGGATTTTTACTGTCCAGGTAAGACCATCGTCACTGCAGGAATACTCTGTGGCAAGATCATTTTCAATTCCAAGGTCCTTGGTGGTACGAACCAGGGTACTCTGGATCAATGGCTCATGAACATGCTCTCCGGCTCCCCATCCGTAAGCCGGATCAAAACCGGATTCCGGTTCTGATGTGGTTGGCATTGTAACTACCACAGACTGATCCTCCGCACCCGCATAAACATTCCCGGCTGGTACAGCCAGCAGCATGACCGCTGTACATAATAAACTGATTACTTTCTTGATTTTCATAGCAGTTCTCCCTCTTGTTTTTATTATCAGCAGAAATATTATTTTCTGAAGATTACTGATTCTTTTTTCTCCCATCCCTCATTTCTTCTCAGCGCGTGTATGAAAAAGGCTTTCTGCAAGATGTACATCACAATTTGTGGAGATTTTGCCCGAATCCGGGTGAAATATACCGCAAAGTGGGGCGTGCAGACTGCGGAATTTTTTCAAATACGCTCCAGATAAGAAAGGCAGTTATAAGCTTTTGTCCTATAACTGTCTTTCTATAGAAGGTCTGTATTTACATGTAATAATGAGTGGAGGTGTTACATGTAACTATGTATAAAAATTCGCATTTCAGGCGTTTTCTGCCTTGCTGCTGAAACCTATTGTACCAGAATCAACAGGTATCACAAGCTCCCCAGGGGGATATTTACCCATTCCCATTTTGCATATTTTTCTGCTTTTATGGAATATCTTACAAGGAAATTTCAAGAAAAAAAATCCTGCTTGCAGGATTCTCCGACTGCGGCGGGCTGCCTCGAACGGCAACTCCCCTTTCATCGCAGTGCAATCCTGCCCGGCAGGGCTTTCTTCTGTGCTTATTTTACTCAAATACTGCATCCACCAGCTTCTTTGTATACGCCTCTTTCGGCTCATTGATAATATCATCCGGCTTCCCGCTCTCCACCACTTTTCCGTCATACAGAACCAGCACCTTATCGCAGAAACTCTGTACAAGTGCAAGATTATGGCAGATAAATATAAAGGATAAGCCATGTGTATCCTTCAGCTCTTCCAGAAGCTCCATGATCTGCTTCTGAATGGTCACATCCAGTGAGCTGGTAGCTTCATCGCAGATCAGCACCTTCGGTTCTACGGCCAGTGCCCTTGCAATTGCGGCTCTCTGACACTGTCCTCCACTGACCTCATGTGGATATCTTTTTGCTAACTCTCCATCAAGGCCACACTGTTCCAGAAGCTCTTTTACCCTTATTGCGATATCAGTCTTCTTCATGCCACGATTTCGAAGGCTCTCTCCGATTCCGTCCCCCAAAGTTCTTCTTGGGTCAAAGGAACCTGCCGGATTCTGAAAAACCATCTGGATATTTCCATATACGTCCCTTAACTGGCTCTGTTTCAATTTCGTAATGTCTTTTCCCTGGAATTTCAAAGTACCATCTGTAATGTCTGTCAGCCTTGTGATCATCTTCGCCAGTGTACTTTTTCCGGAGCCGGATTCGCCGACGATTCCAAGTGTTTCTCCAGCCTGCAAAGAAAAGCTTACATCATCCACGGCTTTAAAAGGCTCTTTTCCCCTCTGCGCAAATACCTTCGTTAAGTGTTCAGCTTCCAAAAGTGTGTTCATGATCTTTCCTTTCTCTTAAGCCTTGGAACTGCTGCCAGCAGCTTCTTCGTATAGGGATCCTGTGGATGGTTCAACACCTTTTCCGCTTCTCCATATTCCACCATTTTTCCATTTTTCAGAACCAGAACAGTATCTGCCATTGCACGAACTACACCAATATCGTGGGTGACAATTATAATTGCAGTTCCAAACAATTCCCTGAGCTTTAGCATTTCTCTTACTACCTGGCGCTGAACCGATACATCCAATGCACTTGTAGGTTCATCAGCCAAAAGAATCGGTGGATTCATCAGCATGGAAATGGCAATCCCTGCTCTCTGGTTCATTCCACCGGATAATTCAAAGGGATAGCTGTCCCACACGCGCTGGCTGTCTTTAAAATTCAGCTTTTCAAACAATTCCATGGCACGATCCTTTGCTTCATTTCTGCTCACTTTCTTATGGGCGCGCATACTCTCATAAATCTGGTCACCAATCGTACGGATAGGGCAAAGAGAGGCTCCTGCATCCTGAAAAATCATGCCGATTCCTGCTCCCCGGATTTTTCTTTTTTCCTTCTCTGAAATATCCAGAATATTCTGTCCCATATAACAGATGTCGCCTCTGGTTACCAGGCCTCCTGAACCAAGAAGTCCCATAGCAGCTTTGATCAGTGTACTTTTACCACTTCCGGATTCTCCTACAAGCCCCAGGATTTCGCCCGGTGTAAGTGAGAAGCTTACATCATGGACTACCGCTTCCCCGTCAAAGGATATCTCCACCGAATCATAGGTCAGTATTTTATTCTCCATTGTCGTGCAAACTCCTCCTTGATATCCAAAAAATATTTCTGCCAGCTGCCTGTATTATCCATACATGGCAGCTGGCTCTCATTTACACCATAGGCAGGTCAAACTCACAAAGCGTATTTTTCCTTAGTTAATATCCAGATCTGCTGTCAACTCATAGTAATCACAAGGATGGGCCACAAGACCGGTTACATTTGACTGCATGATCATGCTCATTTTAAGATGAGAACAGAACACATAAGCGTTATCATCCAGAACGGTCTGTTGCATCTGAATTCCCAGTTCAGAACGTTTTTCCACATCAAATTCTTTTCTCAGCTCTTTTGCAAGCTCTTCCAGCTTATCACTGTGATAATGTCCATTATTGGAAACAGAGTCATCCAGAGCACAGGTTGTGAAGAAATTCTCCGGATCTCCTGTTGGGGCTGTTACCATGGCGCTTGCGTATACGTCCCACTGCGCAGGATCTTTGCGGATGGTATTACTGTCAGATGTGCAGTTAACCTGAACATCCATACCAATCTCTTTCAGAGTTGCCTGGGCTGACTCAGCCAGCAGCGGAAGCTCCTGACGGCTTGGATAAGTAAGCCAGCGGATCACAAGCTTCTCGCCATCCTTTTCACGGATTCCGTCACCATCTGAATCAACCCAGCCTGCATCCTCCAGAACCTTTTTGGCTCCATCCGGATCATAGCTCTCTGTAGTCAGATTCTGTCCGCCAAATGAAAAAGTATCCGGGAATGCACCAACTGCAGGATATCCGTATCCATTCAGAAGTACGGATACGAAGCTCTCTTTGTCAATTCCCATGGCAATTGCCTTGCGGACTGCCGGATCAGAAGTTACCGTACTTTCAAAATTCATCCATGCATAGAATGCGCGGCTTGTTGCAGCACTGGAGAACGTAAAATCATCATTCTCAAATAAAGGATAGCTTGCATATGCCATACCATAGGCAGCATTGATTTCACCTGCCTGAAGTGCAAATGCCAGTGTATCACCATCGGAAATGGTGCGGACGGTAATTTCATCTACGTTTACATCGCCATTCCAGTAGTTTTCATTTTTTACAAGATCAACATGATCGTCTGTTACAAGGTCTGTAGCCACATAAGGACCTGTACCGATTACAATGCCATTATCGGTAATTCCCGCCTGCACATCAATAATACATCCATACGGGTCACACAGATAATTGATCAATGCCGGTTTCGGCTCTTTGGTCTTAATGGTAACCACATTTCCATCTGCCTCAATACTGTCAATGCAAAGGTCACCTGCTGCTCTTTCATGATTTTCAACCAGAGACTCCAGGCTTTCCTTTACCGCCTGTCCGTCACAGGCACGTCCATTGGAAAATACAACACCATCGTTCAAAGTAATTTTCCAGGTAAGCTCATCTACATTTTCATATTCTTTGGCAATCCATGGTTCAATTTCCATGGTATCAGAATAGCGGAACAGGGTTTCGCCGACACCATAGCGGATGCAGGCCCAGCCGGCGTAGGTGTTCTGTGGATTGATATCCGCTTCTTCATTCTCCGCATTAAAGGTGGTATCACCAAATACAAATGTTTTCTTATCTTCCGCCATTGCGGGCACTGTAGTCAAACCTATTGTCATACAGACAGCCAGTGCAATTCCAAGAATCTTCTTTGTTTTCATTTACATTCCTCCTCGTGTTTATTCATACTCTTATATTTAACATGCTTTTTTCCAAAGCTTACATATTTCATTTCCGCTTTGACAGCACAAAAGAGTCCAAAATTGTGTTTTGGAAGCCGCGTATTTCAGCCTCTGACTGTCTCGCATCACTTGATCCGGCTATTCTTCGGATCCAGGTAATCCCGGACGGTATCTCCCAGCAGATTAAAAATAACCACCGATATAAAAATCGCAATTCCCGGCGACAGAACCACCCATGGATATGTCTGGATCATACTTCGTCCACCGCTCATCATGCTTCCCCACTCAGCCATTGGAATCTGCGCTCCAAGACCCAGAAAGGAAAGTCCTGCAAGCTCCATCATCATGGTTCCAATATCCAGCATAGCTGTTACCAGAACCGGTCCGATCATATTGGGAAGAACATGTCTAACAAGGATCTGAGCAGAACTGTCCCCAGCCAATATCGCCGCATGGATGTAAGGTTCCTCTTTCAAAGCCAGTGTCTGACTTCTGGCTATACGTGAATACTTTGGCCAGCTGACCACTGCCAGCGCAATAATAGCATTTTGGATACCTCCCCCAAGAATGGCCGCGATCGCCATTGCAAACACCAGCCCTGGAAATGCCAGACAGACATCAGAAATTCTCATCATAACAGAATCCAGAATTCCGCCATAATAGCCACAGCATAATCCCACAATCGTACCGAAAATGGAAATCACAGCCACCAGTATAAAAGTGGAAAAAATACTGGCTCTTGCTCCGCTGATCACCCGGGACAGCATATCCCTGCCATAGGTATCTGTTCCCATGGGATGCTGAAGGCTGGGTGCCTGAAGGGCGCTGGAAAGATCCTGGGCGTAAGGGTCATAAGGACAGAGATGGTCTGAAAAAACTGCCAGGATTACAAGACAGGCAGCCAGAACACTGAACAGTATCAGCTTTTGTTTTACATGGCTCTTTCTAAACCTCTGCACACGCACGGTTACGTGCTTTCCATTATCTGTTCTTTGCCCATTTTTCAGCACTACACTTTCTTTTTGACATCTACCTTGTTCTTTCTTACCCATCTTTGCCAGTATTTTACTTTCCGTTTTCTTTTCTGGCACTTCGTCCATTTTTTTTACACTCACTGCTTCGCACCTCCCAGACGGATTCTCGGATCAAGGAACCGGTAAGACAGGTCTGTGAGCAGATTCACCAGCACATAAATGATTGCCATCCACATAACATATGCCTGAATAATGGGATAATCGCGCATGGAAATAGCATCTACTGCCATTTTTCCAACACCATCCCACATGAAGATGGACTCCACAATTGCCGTACCACCAAGGAGGTTTCCCACTGACAGCATTAACAGGGTAATGACCGTAACCAGAGATGCCTTCATAATACTTTTCCATAAGGTAACAGAAAACTTCACTCCACGAGCACGGGCACCGGCTACATAATCCTTACTCAGCTCATCTAACACAGTAGCCCTCACCTGCCGCAGATATTTCGCAGACATGGCAATGGCCAGGGTTATAGCCGGCATTGCAACACTTTTCAGACTCACATCTTTAGCAATAACAGGAAAAATCCTGACCCGGATTGCAAGAAAATACATAAGCAAAAGTGATACAAAGAAATTAGGAAGACTGTTTCCTATAAAACTGCAGAAGCGAATCAGGTAATCAGCAATTGTATTCTGCTTCACCGCAGACAAAATTCCCAAAGGAATCGAAATAATAATAGTAAGCAAAATGGAAGTGGCCGTAAGAAGCAGGGTTGCCGGCAGTTTTGATATAAAAGTATCAAAGACCGAAACTCCTGATACATAGCTGTTCCCCATATCTCCACAAAGCAGTTTTCCTAGCCATACAAAATACTGGGTTAAAAATGGCTTATCCAGCCCCAGCTCTTCTCTTGCCGCATCCAGTTCAGCTTCCGATACTACCCCTCCTGTATTCTCCATTTTCCGTGTTACAACATCACTTCCTGCAATACGCATCATTCCATAAGAAAGAAAAGTAATTGCAAACAGAATGGGAATCAGCTGAAGGATACGTTTGATTGCATATTTTTTCATTTAATTGTCTCCATTCCATACTGTACAAGTAGGTTTTTACTCATTCTTTCATTCCACGGTGTAGTTTAGCAAAATAAAAAACAGCCTACAACCCGCCTGGGGGGTTATAAGCTATTCTTATTTGGAATATATTTTCGATTTTCAGGAATACCTTTTCTCTATTTTCGAAGACCGGCGCACGTTCCTTTAGCCGATTCTGCTTCGTTTTTCTTTTATCCCTTTCATATTCAGCTGCCATTCTCCAGCTTCAATTTTTCCCTTAAAAATCCCAGTAATTCCTCCATCAGCTCATCCGTGTCGTCATTCTTTCTTCTGATGTATCCGAAAACCACCTTATTCTTTTTGAATTCCAGCGGAATGCCTTTGTTTGCTGCCTTTTTATCATTGGAAAGATAACTGCCGCTGATATTGCAAAGTCCGGTCTCTTTCAACATCTTTTCCATAATGTAATCACTGTTTGTAATAATGGAGACATTCAGATTTTCCCAGCTGAACACACTACGTTTTTCTTTCTCTCCCAATTCCAGAAACTCATCACGGAAGTTCTGGATAAATCGGAAGTTCTTCATCTCTTCCATATTTACGTTGTGTGCTTTCTCTCTATCTGCTGCTTCCTGATATAACGTATTTAACTTTCCCGGATAAAATGTCGCCGTACTTTCCTGCATAACGGTAAAAACCAGCTTGTTTTTCGCCAGCTCATACTGGAATTCTTTCTTTTGCTGCTCCATCACATATACAAAGCCAATGTCTGAAAGGTAATCCCGAACACGTTCCATGACTGTGCGCACACCGGCTGTATAGATTTCAAAATGATAATCCTTGTCATAATTTTCCTTATAAAACTCCACAAACTGATTCGTAAACCAGGAACTGGGATTCAATGAAATCCGCAGATATTTTGCCATATTCCCATGGCTCATCTCTTCCAGTATCCGGGAATCATTTATGATCCTGCATGCATATCGGTATGCCTCCCGGCCTTTCGCCGTAAGCGCAATTCCCCTTGGCATACGCTCAAACAATACAATTCCCATTTCTTCCTCCAGTGCTTTGATTGCCTTGCTCACACTGGGCTGGGTTGTATAAAGAAGCTTGGCAGCCTCGCTGACAGAGCCTGTTTCAGCACACACTATAAAATATTTCAGTTGCTTCAGATCTAACATAGCTATTCCCTCTCTGACGAAAACTTCAATCTTTTTACATCTGCTTTCGTTCTGTTTTTATGTTTCCTCATCTACATCCAGCGCAAATCTGCAAAAATCCCCTCCACTGACTGCAAGATCAATGTCACTCGTCCTTTTGAAATCTCCACGCGCCCTTGCCCCAAAGAGAATTATCAAGCCTCACTCCCACCAGATTTCTTTCTTCCACTTTACCATATCTTCCTATTAAGTCAAGCTGTGTACTTTCAATTTAAGCAGGTTATATGAATTCCCTATAGCCAGCTATCTTTATTCCATATTAGACAAGACCAGATTTCTATGCTATCATTCAATTCATATTAATCCTAGTTACTAAATAGGAAACAAAATAAGAGGAGGATACAATTATGAGAAAAAGCATCTTGACTTTAGGAATTGCAGCAGTATTAACAGGAGTTCTGGCAACATGCAGTATGGCTTATGCAGCTGATGACGAGCTTGCACAGATTCAGGAATCAGGAAAACTGAAAGTCGGTGTGGAAGGAACCTATCCTCCATACACCTATCATGACGACAACGGAGAACTTACCGGATTTGACGTAGAAGTAGCAAAGGCAATTGCAGACAAGCTTGGTGTGGAAGCAGATTTCACAGAATCTGACTGGGATTCCCTTCTTGCAGGAATCGACAGTGGACGTCTTGATACAGTTATCAATGCAGTAAGTATCACACCTGAGCGTGAAGAGAAATACGATTTCGCAGGACCATATTTCTACATCACACAGCAGATCGTAGTAGCTAAGGATAATGATGATATCGTAGATATGGCTTCTCTGAATGGAAAAAAAGTAGCAAACACTGCCACAACCGCTTACCTTGATATTCTGGAAGACGCCGGTGCATCTCTTGTACAGATCAGCACAGCAGACGAAGCGGTTTCCCTGATTGAATCCGGACGTGCCGACTTCACAACCTTTAACTCTGTTGTATTCAATGAATACCTTCAGCAGCACCCGGATGCAAATCTGAAAGTTGCTTTCGTAATTCCGGACGTTGTAGATACCTACGCTGTCCCGATCAAGAAAGGGGAAACAGCTTTATATGATGCAGTTCAGAACGCTATTGACGAACTGAAAGAAGACGGAACTTTAAGCAAGCTTTCTGAGGATTACTTCGGCACAGACTTCACACAGCCACAGGATGAAAATGCAGCAAATACAGACACCGCTTCTGAGGATGCAACAGCAGAAAGCACTGATGAAAACTAATTACTTTTCCACAGCTGTTGTCCAGAACAACAGACAATCATCCAACAATTGAAAGTAAAAGGAAACAATTATGAGTGAACGTTTAGCAGGGATTCTGGTATCTTCTTTCACCAGAATCCTCATACCCGGAATAAAAGTTACAATCCCCCTTACCTTATTATCCTTTGTTTTTGGCTGCATCATCGCCCTTTTTCTGGCCCTGGTACAGATTGCCAATGTAAAAGGACTGAAGCAGTTCGCAAGATTTTACATATGGGTCTTCCGCGGAACCCCACTTATTGTACAGCTGTTCATCATCTTCTTTGGCCTGCCGTCTGTCGGAATTATCCTGGACGCTTTTCCATCCGCTGTGATTGCCTTTGCCCTGAACCTTGGCGCTTACAACGCTGAGATTTTCCGCTCTGCAATCCAGGCGGTACCAGAAGGACAGACAGAAGCTGCTTATATGGTGGGTCTGAGTTACCGCCAGACCATGACCAGGATTGTAATGCCCCAGGCATTCCGAATCGCTTTTCCACCACTGTTTAACTCACTGATCGGACTTACCAAGGACACTTCCCTTGCCTCCAGTATCACAGTTGTGGAGCTGTTCACCACCGCACAGCAGATTGCCGCCAGAACCTACGAGCCCTTCGCCCTGTACTGCGAGGCTGCTGTTATTTACCTTATGATCTGTACCGTACTTACATGGGTACAAAACTATTTTGAGAAAAAGCTGGTATGGAATGCTCCAGCACCAGTGAAAGGAGAATAATCATGTCTTATATTTCAAAAATTGACCCGGAAACAGCAGGCGAAAAAGAGAAAGAAGTAATCAGGAACCATCTTGCACAAGGATACAGGCTCACTAATGAAAAGCTTACTCTTCTCCATAATGCAGAAGCCTTTAAAGCCATCGAAGACAGCTCCTACTCCCTCGACCGGGAACTGCAGAGACTGATTGGAAAAAGAGCCGGTGACTTCTTTGAATATGCAATTTCCGAAGAAAATGACTGCCTGGTATGCAGTACTTATTTCAGAAAGCTTCTGAAAGATAATGGTATTGATTTCGACAATTTTCAATTTACAAAGAAGGAAGAATTACTTATTTCTTTTGGCCGCGCTCTTGCAAAAGATCCGAAAAACATTCCGGATGAAATCTATACTGAATTAAAAGAAGAATTTACAGAAGAAGAAATCGTAGTTATCACAGCTATGGGTGTGCTGATGGTTGCCAATAACTACTTTAACGATATTTTAAAGATCGAAGTATAATCAATGTCGCCTTCGGCAGCATCACCATATGTGAACAACTCGTATTTTAGATCATTTACTACAGAAGAAAGACTTTTAAACTTCTTCCTAATACCCTGTTATCAATTATCAAATTTCTATATAAGAATGTGAGAAAAAAATATGCTGGAAGTAAAGAATATCCATAAAAAATTCGGGACAAACGAAGTATTAAAAGGTGTTGATTTCAAAGTTGAAAAAGGTTCTGTGATTGCAGTTCTGGGAAACAGCGGTTCTGGAAAGACAACCCTTCTCCGCTGTATCAGCTTTCTGGAGCAGGCAGATAAAGGAGAAATCACCTTTGATGATTTCCATAAAGATATCACTGCTGTGACCAGGAAAGAGATCCGGCAGTTACGAATGAAAATGGGCTTTGTCTTCCAGGGATACAATCTTTTCCGCAACAAAACAGCACTTGACAATGTACTGAAAGGTCTTACCATTGCCCGTAAGAATTCTCCGGAAGAAGCGAAGAAAAAAGCTATGGAAATGCTGGAAAAAGTAGGCATGGCAGACCGCGCCAACTTCTATCCGGACCAGCTTTCCGGTGGGCAGCAGCAGCGTGTAGCTATCGCAAGAGCCATCGCCTACAATCCGGAAGTAGTTCTCTTCGACGAACCAACCTCCGCCCTTGACCCAAGACTTACCGGCGAGGTTCTGGATGTTATGAGAAAGCTTGCCGACGAAGGAACCACCATGGTCGTAGTCACCCACGAAATGGATTTTGCCAGAAAAGTTGCCAACTGGGTAGTCTACATGGAGGACGGTGTTATCGTAGAAGAGGGACCATCCAAAGAGTTCTTCTCACAGCCCAAGAGTGAGAAAACGATGGCATTCCTTCATATGACAAATTCGGATTATGTAATCTGATAACTTTCTTTTATTTTAATATCCCTTTTCCTATAGAAAAATGTGCCTGGGAAATAAATTCCGGGCACATTTTTATGTTATCATATATTTTTCAGGCTTGTATAACTATGATACCTGCGGATGGTTTCGTGCGCTGCACTCCCACAATCCTACTCAATATTCGCATATCATGAAGCATACGCTCCACTTTTATGCTTTCTTTGCTGCAATGGCAAACATCGGAGTTGGATTATAAAATTCATCCTTCTCTTTATAAACCCGTCTGCTCAATCCCAGGTCAATGGAAATCTGCTCCATTCCTGTTTTTCCAAGCTCTTCCACGTCCCAGGCCGGGCGGAGGTAAGAACTGATGGGCAGCTGACGTTTGATATCTTCGCACTCCTGCATCAGGGAATTTCCAAGCTGGTTGTGGGCATGGTTTTCCGGGAGATCGGAGGTTTCGGCGAAGTTTGTGGCGCCGTAGTTGGCATCAAAATTCAGGAGAAGTCCGCCTGGTTTTAATACTCTGGACCACTCTTTGTAAGCCTGGGCTGCTTCTGGTAAGGTCCAGGTCAGGTTTCGGGAAATGACTACGTCGAAGCTCTCGTCCTGGAAAGTTAAATGCTCCGCATCCATCACCTGGAAGTCGCATGTTACCTGCTCTTCTTTGGCAAGGATCCGGGAGTTTGTGATCATATCCGGAGTAAGGTCGGTGCCTGTTACCTGGTGTCCCTGTTTTGCAAGAAGGATTGTAAAGAAACCGGTTCCACAGCCCACATCCAGGATTTTAAGTTTACCATTACCAGTCTCTTTTTCCTTAATTTTTGCAACTGCATCTTTTCTTTCCTTGCTTTCATCCTCAATTTTTTTTTCAGGACTTAATGCCTTTTTAGGTAGGTATTTCTCAATTTCTTCCAGCCATCTCTTTGCCAGCGGACTATGTAACTCTGCCCTTCTCTGCTCCAGAAAGCTGTCGCTTCGCTTGGTCCAGTAGGCCGCAATCTTCTCTTTTCGGTCGTCTTCCTCATAACTGATCCGGCCATAAGCTACCATCGGACCATCCTTAATCACCTGCAGGGAACCAGTCTGATACAGGATCACTCCATCCCCATAGGAGGTACAGGTTTCCAGAATATTGTCCTCGTAATCCTTTACATATCCAAGGATTTCCCCTTCTGTAAACAGGTCTCCTGCCCTCTTCTGGGGATACCAGAGTCCCGTATAAGAGGCAGATTGATACTGCACATCCGTTACGTTTAACGGATAATATTTCCGCATACTTCTATGACCGTCATAAATACCGAGGAACCGTAAAATACTGCGTACATCACGCTTCATAGAACGCACTTCTTCTGTCTCCCAGGCTCCCATTCCGCCCCGCTCCAGAAGAACGGAAGGAATGCCGCAGGATGCTGCATAATTATAGCTTCCACCAGACGATACCTCAGATTTTACCATGTAAGGAACATCCACCTGCTCTGCCATCTGACGGGAAATTTTCATCACTTCCGGGGCTGCTTTACCTGCATAATACACATAGGGAGTCAGTTTCTCATAGTCGTCACCGCTGTGAAGATCAATATAAAAATCTGCCACCTTCTGCAGCTCTTCAACTACTGCATAAGCCAGTTTTTCGTATGTGGTACCTTCTTTTTTTCCTGGAAAAAGGCGGTTCAGATTCTCACCTGTCGCTCTGCAAAGAGAACCGTGACGGTTTTCAAATTCTTCCCTCGCCACTACCTTTACAATAATCACTGTTCCTGTCATTTTCTCAATTTTCAAATCTCTTCCAAGCTCTACGGCACTCTGGATTCCCACATATTCTCCAGCGTGGATACCAGCTGTGATAAGAGCTGTTTTACCTGGTTTTTCGCCCCTGACAATTGTTGCAGGAAGAGAAAATCTACCATTTCCAATGGAAATAAAACCATGGACACGCTGCCCTGGTGCCGCACTTAAGCCACCTATATTTATTATTTCACTCATTATTTTCTACCTTTTCCAATAATATCTTTACAAATAATTTTCCTTACGATTCAATAAAAACTTATCCTATTTTTTAAATACTCTAATACTTCATTCTTACAACCAACACCGCTTTACTTATCTTTAAATTCGTACAAATTTCTGTATATCACTGATAATATCTTTTTCTATTTTACAGCCTCCACCATAAACATGGGTGTAGATCCATAATTCAGCTTCTCTTCCTCGCTCCATACCTGCTGCCAGATGTCCTCATTCACCTGAATCTGCGCTGCTCCAAGCGCTTCCAGTACCTTCACATCCCATCCCGGACGCTTGGTCTCCGACAACGGAACCTGCAGCGCAATTTTCTCCATTCGGTCAATATCTGTGCACAGATAATGGTCATCCAAGCTTCCTTTTTCCACATTTTTACGGTCGTTCTCGTAAGCCTCACGCTTCTTATCATCATAGAGATATCCATACCAGTTGGCATCAAAATTCAAAAGCTTTCCACCTTTTTTCAGAACCCGAAGCCACTCTTTATAAGCCATTTCCGGATGGGGCAGATTCCAGGTCAGGTTTCTGGAAATGATCACGTCAAAGCTCTCATCTTCAAACTCCAATGCCTGGGCATCCATTCTTTTAAATTCAATATTCCGGCTTTTTTCTCCGATAAATTTCGCTGCATTTTCTGCAGCCTTTTCCAGCATTCCCGGAGTGTAATCTATGGCTGTTACATGATATCCTGCTTCCGCAAGGATCATAGGGAAAAAGCCTGGTCCTGTGCCGATATCCAGAATTCTTAGGTGGTCCTTATATTTGTCTGTATGTTGTTTTTCAGAAAATTCTTCTTCGAAAACTTCTTTTTCCACAGAATTGTTTTCTGAATCCTCATTTTTCCCAGACCTTTTTCCAAAAAATCCGCGTTCCAGAGTCTCCAGCCATGCCTTTTTCTGCATTCCCTTCAATTCTTTTTCATTCACCTCAGAATACCCCTCCGTCCGGGTGCTCCAATAGCTCTCTATTTCATCCAGTAATTTATCCAATTTCAAATCCTCCGCATTAAACTCCAATGTTAAAATATTATCAAAACCAGTTTTCTTCTGCAAGCCCCCCGGGGGGATGGAACTCTATATAAAAAAAGCAGACAAATCTGTATCTCTACAAACTCGCCTGCTCTCTTTTCTTTAAAAAGCTGTCTAAATCAAGGGAATTTCAACTATTACAAATGCTTCTCCAACAACACCAGCTGCACATCCGGTATCCCGTTAAATACTGTAGGCACAATCCCGATTTCCTTATATCCAAGCTTCTTATACAGCCCTCTTGCAGCAGCATTTCTTGCGTTGGTATCCATTCGAAGTTCCGGACAGCCGTGGCTTAAAGCGTAATCCTCATAAAACTTTACAAACTTCTTTCCATAGCCTTTTCCTGAAGCGGAGGGGGAAACTACCAGAGTGTGAAGAACGCAGACCTCCTCATCCCTGGCTGCGAATTCCCAATCGCCTTCTGCATAAGAATCCACCTGCGCTTTATTGATTCTGGCCGCTCCCAGGATCTCACCTGCATCCTCCAGAACAAACAAGTCCTTGGCATCTAATGCGGCCTGTGCCGTAGCTCTTGTAGGATACACACCACGGATCCAGCCAATGGTCTGCTGACCTGTTTCTTCTGCCGTATGAATGTCATTGTAAAGCTGTTCCACTGACACAAGGTCAGCCTGTGTTCCCTTTCGAATTACCATTTTCTGTCCCTCTCCTTATGCAAAATATAATTGTTTTTCTTCGTCTCGTAAAAAGCCCTATCTGCTTCTTTGTAATACTGTTCATAACTGTCAGGCTTCTGGATATATCTGGGATTTCATGCTTGTTATCTAGAGCATGTTTGAAAAAGGCTTTCTGCAAGATGTGCGTCACAATTTGTGGGAGATTTTGCCCGGATGAGGGCGCCGTAGCGGGCTACGGCAACCGAATTCGGGTGAAATATACCGCAAAGTGGGGTGTGCAGATTGCGGAAATGATTTTTCAAACAGGCTCTAATACATCGAATATTAAGTAACTGCCATATTGACTTGTCTGCATATTGGTATCGTTATTTACGAAACGATGTACTGGCTGTATTTTCAGCCGCAATTTCATCAATTCTCACAAGCTCTTCCTCCGTAAATGGTGCACAGTGGATTGCTTTTATGTTATCAAGGATCTGCTGTGGTCGTGATGCTCCAATGAGTACACTGGTCACCTCCTGCTGTGCAAGCAGCCAGCCAAGAGCCATCTCCGAAAGCTTCTCGCCACGCCCTGCAGCCATATCATTCAGCTCCCGGATCTGCTGCAAACGTTCTGGCGTCAGATTGCTTTCCTTCAAAAATCTGCCGTCTGTACGGATACGGCTGTCTTCCGGAATACCATTAAGGTAGCGGTCTGTAAGCTGTCCCTGCGCAAGAGGACTGAAGGTGATCAGACCTTTTTTCAGAATTCCTGTGGTCTTTTTCAGTCCATTTTTCTCCACAGTTCTGTCAAAAATAGAATAACGATTCTGATTAATTACAAAAGGACAATGCATTTCCTGCAAAATCGACGCTGCCTGTGAAAGTGTTTTTCCATCGTAATTGGAAAGCCCCACATACAGGGCTTTTCCGCTCTGCACTGCACTGGCCAGCGCTCCCATGGTCTCTTCCAGAGGGGTCTCCGGGTCCATTCTATGATGGTAAAAAATATCTACATATTCCAGTCCCATACGCTTCAGGCTCTGATCAAGACTTGCCAGAAGATACTTGCGGCTGCCCCAGTTCCCATAAGGACCATCCCACATTTCATATCCTGCCTTGGTAGTAATGATCAGCTCGTCCCTGTATTTTCCCAGAGCTTCTTTCAGAATCCTGCCGAAATTAATCTCTGCACTCCCTGGCTCCGGTCCATAATTATTCGCCAGATCGAACTGTGTGATTCCGTTGTCAAAAGCTGTAAAACACAACTGTCTCATATTCTCAAATTTAGAAGTATCACCAAAATTATGCCATAGTCCAAGTGACACCTTCGGCAGCATAAGTCCGCTGTCACCACAACGGTTGTATTCCATTGTTGTATAACGTTCCTTTGAAGCAACATACATAATAAAGTCCTCCTTGAAAACGATAATTAAGTTCAGTATACTCCCTGTGGAATGATTTGTCATGAGAAAATATGACTGTTTATGGTATTACTGTTCGGAACGTGTTACTGTTCGCTGGTAATATTCCGCGAGGTGTTTTTGTGAACAAAGTTCACAGAAAACCCGAGAATTAAGTTTGCGCAGCAAACGCTACTTCTTGTGCTTGTCACAAGAAGGTTCGTCTTTCTGTGCATGGCGAAGCGCGTTACTGGTCACGGAGTGAACAGTAACCGGAACGTTACCAATAAGCAATAACAAACAACTGGCAGATTGTTGACTACAAACCGCAACACAAAATTGAACAGCAGAGATTATTTCAAAAAAATAATTGCCCCAAACGGTAAACTATGGTATTCTATAAGTATTATACTTGTGCAGATATGCAAGCTAGAAATTGAGGTGATCTATCGTGAAATCTAATGAATCCGCTGAGAACTATCTGGAAACCATTCTTATTCTCAGCAAAAAGAAACCTGTTGTGCGTTCCGTTGATATTGCTGATGAACTTGGATTTAAGAAGTCAAGCGTCAGTGTTGCTATGAAGAACCTTCGTGAAAAGAACCATATCACTGTCACTCCAGAAGGATATATTTATCTTACCGAATCCGGACAGAAGATTGCAGATATGATTTATGAGCGACATGAATTTTTATCCTCCTGGCTGATCAGTCTGGGTGTTGATCCGGAAACTGCAACCTCCGATGCATGCCGTATCGAGCATGTCATCAGTCCAGAGAGTTTTACCGCTATCAAGGAGCATCTCTCTCCTGGTAAATAAATTATACGCATTGCGTTTTTGCATTGCATTTTCTTACAATTACAGAAGCTCATTGACTGCTGTACGCAGCAATCATAAAGACCTGTACTCCGGATAAAACCAATGACAAGGTTCCATCATTGTAAAATTTTATCCGGATACAGGTCTTTTTTATTTATATACTTTTCCTTATTTCACCAGATAATATCTGGCAGAAAATGGTCCCATTTTAAATACTGCTTTTCCGCCTGTAATTACCTTTTCTTTTTTCGTGTAGCGCTTTTTACCGCCATATTTCACCATATCACTTGCCAGGAGAAGCTCATATCCGGCATAATCTTTTTCCAAAGTGTATTCCTGGATTTCGTCGGAGAAATTGAACACAGCCAAAATTTTCTGATCCCCACTGATTCTTTCAAACAGATACATGCACTTCTGCTCCTGATGGCAATCCACCCATGAGAAACCATCCTGGCTGAAATCTCTCTGGGAAAAAGCACTGTTCTTCAGATAGCATTGGTTCAGATCTGCCATGAATTTATGAAATGCTTCATGAATAGGGAATTTTAGCAGAATCCAGTCCAACTCATCCTTTTCGCACCATTCTTTCAGCTGTGCCAGCTCATTTCCCATGAAATTCAGCTTTGCACCCGGGTGCGCATACATATACATATAGAAAGCTCTTGCCTGTGGAAATTTCCCGTCATAACCACCGTTCATCTTCTGGGCGATGGTTGCCTTTCCGTGGACAACCTCGTCATGGGACAATGGCAAGATATAGCGCTCATTGTAAAAATACATCATAGAGAATGTCAGCTTGTGATATTTTTCCTGTCTTTCTTTTGCATCTGCCTGAAAATAAGACAGAGTATCATGCATCCATCCAAGATCCCATTTGTAATCAAATCCAAGTCCGCCCTCCCATACCGGCTTTGTCACACCCTGATAGGGAGTGGAATCCTCGGCAAAAAGGAGGCAGTCAGGGATTCTTTCCTTTAAGCCCTGATTCATGGTACGGATAAATTTCAGAGCTGCCAGGTTTTCTCCACGTCTTGCGTCCCCCTGCCAGTAAATCAGATTTCCTACTGCGTCCATGCGAAGGCCATCGAAATGGAATTCATTCATCCAGTAATAGGCAGAGGACTGCAGAAAACTGCAAACTTCCCCTCTGGAATGCATAAAATTGCAGCTTCCCCATTCGTTGCGGCCAACTGCCATGTTTGGATATTCATAAAGGGCTGTTCCGTCATATTCTGCCAACGCATAATCATTCACTGCAAAATGCACTGGAACAAAGTCCAGAATGACCCCAATTCCAGCCTGGTGGCACTGGTCTACAAATGCTTTCAGTTCTTCCGGCTTACCATAGCGGGAGGTTGGACTAAAATATCCTGTATCCTGATATCCCCAGGATTCGTCGCATGGGTACTCACAGAGAGGCATGAGCTCCACATAATTATAGCCGTGTTCCTTCAAATAGGTGATAAGGATCGGTGCCAGTTCCTCATAGGTGTACCAGTCTTCCTGTCCTTCGCCTCGTTTTTTCCAGGAGCCAAAATGCATTTCATAAATGTTTACTGGTTTGTCGTAGCTTGCTTTGCGGTTTTTCAGCCATTTGCTGTCGCCAAATTCATAACCGCCAAGAGCATAGGTCTTTGAAGCAGTGCCTGGACGCATCTCGCTATAAAAAGCATAGGGGTCTGCGTGGTCCACGAAGGAGCCGTCCTGACGGTAAATTCTGTATTTATACATCAGGTCAGAGCCTACATTATTCATGGTGCATTCCCAGAAATTGCCATCATGAACGCGGTTCATAGGAGTCTCTGTCCAGCCGTTGAACTCACCAATTACAGATACTCGCTGCGCTGCCGGGGCAAATGTACGGAAGGTGGTTCCGCCATCCCATACGTGAGCACCAAGGTACTGATATGCTTCAAATTCTTTTCCTGTATAAAAGTTGTAAAAATCCATGTTTTTGCTCTCCCATTCATTATAAAAAGATATTAGACAGTAGTTGTTTTTCTCTGTATAATAAGTATAATTGTGTAAATAAAAAATTGCTACCGACGAAAAAAGACATTAGTTGGATTTCCAACGTTTTTTGAAATGTGTCGGATTTCTTTATAACCTATTTAGTGTGTTGAAAGTTGTTCAAGGCGGACGCACTCGGACAATGGTGATTGCTCACTCGCCGGCGCAACGCTC
>NZ_JBCOMI010000004.1:0-192395 GCF_040924245.1 Ruminococcus sp. J1101004sp1_RTP21198st1_B9_RTP21198_201120
TTAGTCGCAGTTAGTCATTAGCTTGCCGGAACGTTGCGACGCGCGGCGGTGAATATACATTGTGAAATCGCGTCCGGAATAATGACCAACACACTAAATAGCAATCGTAAAAGTTTTCGAAAAAATTTAAAAAAATTATAAAATTCCTATTGACTTTTGTCCTACACTTGATATATAATACATCTTGCGTTGAGGAAATAACAAATCAACGAAATAGGAAATGCGCCTTTAGCTCAGTTGGTAGAGCACCTGACTCTTAATCAGGGTGTCCAGGGTTCGAACCCCTGAAGGCGCACTGAAAGCACTGTTTTTGCGGACAAAGCGATTGCCGCGGGGACGGTGTTTTTTTGTGCCCTTAAAGCCAGTAAAATCAACTCTTGCCGCTTCACATCCTTCTCTAATCAATCTCTCCAATCGTTCCGACTCCAGTTCCAATACCTGTCCACCCATAATCTCACCAATTCCTTTCTTCACCCGGAAGGATTCCTTGAAAATATAATCTGCAATTCTGTCAATCAATTCAATCAGATCTCGATAGTGTTTCTCTTTTCCCACATCCAGAAGTTCTTTCTCCAGTCTTTCCCCGATAAGTCTATATTCCTCCATCAATTGCTGAAATATGCTATCGTCTTCATCAATTTCTTTAACTCGGAAAACTCCGATATTTATCTTTTGTAAAGTAAAAAATCTCTTCCTCCTTATGCCCTATTTTACATGAAAACATTTTATTTTTCTATCCCAATTTTTCAGAAACCTAGAGCGTGTTTGAAAAATCATCCCAGCAATCTGCACGCCCCACTTTGTGGGAGATTTTGCCGAAAGCCTTTTTCAAACACGCTCTAATGCAAAATATTACTTTAAGCTTGAATCTCTTAAATAAAACCAATATACTCATATTAGAATTTTTCTGTATCGTCCAAGAGGTCGAAGCTGCTTCTGCAAAAATGAACAAACTTCAGGTTATACAAAAAATTAAGGAAGATCAGAAAACAAAGGAGGAGAAGAAATGCTTGAAAAAGGAAAAAAATTTTTAAACATCTGCTTAAGCACGTTCCTGTTGCTGTCAATAATATTCCTGTTCAGTGTACAGAATGTAAAAGCAGAGGAAGAAACGGATACGATCAATCCAGATGAAATCCAGATGTCAGTAGACAGCCTGCTCACAGGCATCAGCTCCAAAGGATTTCATCCAAGCAAAGGAAACTATCTTTCCATTCGTGCCGGAGTATCATTTAATACCGAACAGGACCTTGAGGGCACAGCCATCAATGTACGTCTTAGAATTCTAAACAAATCTGGTAAATATGTTTATGAAAAAACATACAAAAACATTGGCGGAACAAATTTCTGGGGCGATCCGGTCACTTCTTTTGACCATAAAACCATTCGCCTTGACTGGAACGGAAAACCCTCAAAAGGAAATGAAGCTGGGAAAAAGCCCACAGCCTACACATCAAATGGCACTTACAAAGTTGAGCTTTTCTATTATGTAGAAAAAGACCAGATCTGCATAAAATCTGTCACCAAAACCAAAAGTTTTAAAGTATCTTCCAAAGCCCCATCCGGAAGCAAAGGCCTCGCAGCTTCCACCACAATTCCAGAATACACCGGAGTCGATACTGTAGACTACATGGCAGAAAAAATGATCCAGTCAGCCAAAATAAAGCTCACTATGAGCCAGGATGAAAAAGTTCGACGTATCTACCACTGGATGACTGTAAACTTCAAGCATAAACACGCCGATGAATTTGTAAAAGCCAAAAATTACTACGATCTCACCAGCACCAAAGCCCAGAAGCGGATTAAAAACTACAAGAAAAAGACTCTCCAGAACTACCAAAACGGCAAACTTATTTTCGGTGGCTCCTCCTGGTCATCCTTTATGGCTCCTTATATGCAGAAACGCGGCGGAGTCTGCAGCGACCAGGCCGCAATCTTTGTCATCCTCTGCAACCACGTAGGCGTAGATGCCGGTGTCTGCAACGGCTACTATAAGAATCTGGATGGCACCAGAGCCGGCCACAGTTGGAACTATGCCATCGTAGATGGTAAAAAATATTACTACGATGTAGACGTAGAAATCCAGAACTACAGTAAAGGTCAGGGCGATTACTACTGGTATAAAAAAACCTTAAAACAGGCAAAGAAAAATCATATCTTCCAGTAACGCCAAAATAATATCAAAAACATTATAAAGAAAGCCCTTTGTAGAGGAAATTTTCTCCGCAAAGGGCTTCTTAATATAATTCCATATTTTACCAGAATCTCATTGTAACTTCTCTATAGTTTTTCGGAGCTTCAGACAAAATATGCCCTGTAATGAACAATTTATTTTGTCAGACATTTTATGTTTTTTATCTCTAATTGTAATATTTTCCGCGAATATTCTATAATATTTTGATTTTGTAAAAGTCAATACCTTTTTGCCGATTTCTGTCGAATTTTACATTTTCATAACAATAACCAAAACATTTGTTTCGATTCCCATTATGTAAATCAACTCATCCACATGCTTTTCCATGTGGATAATGTGGATAACTTTGTGTATAACTTGATTTTTCAACATTTTTTCATATTTTTGAAAGTGGAAAACTTTCTACCTATTAATTCACCTATCCACATTTTTTTTAAGTCTTTGTGCAATCTGCTAATTTCAACACTTTTCGACATTTTCCCTTGCAAAATATCGTATTTACAATACCTTACAAAATACACACAAATCAATTTTATTCTCTCACCATTCCCCTTTGTATCGTGGCATGGTTACCGTTCGCAACCTTCACAGTAACAAGCTTCGCAATGCACAAAAATCATGCTTTGCATGATTTCGCGCCGCAATTCTCGGGTTTTCTGCGAACCTTGTTCAAAAAAGCACCTCGCGGAATGTTATCAGCGAATAACAACGTTGCAGACTCCCGTCACTGTACAAAAAGGCCGGGGAAACCTTCCCCGGCTGTAAATGTCAGAACAGGATAACCGGATTTCATATCTGTTTTATCAAATGCTCCGCTCCCTCACTCTTATTCACTAAAGAAGCCGTCCGCTTCAATGTAAGTTCCTACTCCCACAGGCGCCTCATAATCATAGTTGGAAATCTTGATTCCAGACGCAGATGTACTTGCATGGATAATCTGTCCAGTTCCAATGTACAGTGCCACATGGCTGATTCCGCTTCCATAGAAAATCAGATCTCCTGGCTCCAGATCTTCCACGCTTTTTTTCGCTGATTGATTATACTGATCTGCTGCTACTCTGGGCAGTGAATAGCCAAACTGTGCAAACACAGACATTACAAACCCGGAACAGTCTGCTCCGTTTGTCAGACTTGTCCCACCGTAAACATAAGGATTTCCCTCAAACTGCAGCGCAAAATCCACGATTTGCTGACGAAGCTCTTCCTCAGAAAGTACCTCCTCTGCCTCTGCAGTCTCTGTCATCCCAGCTACAAATGCCTCGCCCGCCTTTTCCACAGCAGCCTTAGTCGCTGCAAACGCAGTCTGTGGAAAAATCATCTGAGAACAGACCGTTATACACATTGTCATTCCGCAGATCAGTTTTTTCATTTTATTTTTTAACATTCATACACCTCTCAATTTATATAAAATCACCCTTCAAAATGTTACATTTATATTAAGCATATGTAACAATTACGCATAATATCACAACAATCTGTTACCGTCAATTTTGCTCCCACAAATAAAAAAATCGCCTTTTCCGTGAAATCCAACAACTTCCCCATGACATCCCCAACTAATTTCGTCATTCCCGTCAGTCTTGTACACAAAATACACATAATCTTAAAGCCATGGAACCAAATATTTCGCATACTACACTGAAATTCTCAATAATATAGTAGAAATCCCCCAGAGCAGAGGGCATCCTATGTCAAACAGACCAAAATTCACCGCCGCTATTCTGGCTTTTTTTCTTATTATCTGCTTCACATTTTCCTGGCTTTTCAGTCATGTCTTCTCCGAAAATGCCCGCTTCAAAAACTTCGCGGAGTCCATATTTGAAAAAGAGGTTTCCGGAAACGCCCTGAATCTTCATTATTCCCTGGCTTATCCGGAAAAACAGGGCATCTCACGCCCCCGCGCTACCCTTGGCACAATACATCCCAACAATGAAAAAGCCTCTGCCCAGTGCCAGGAATATGTAAAAAAGCTGAAAAAATTTTCCCAGTCAAAGCTCAGTACTTCCAATCGCCTGACCCTTGATCTGCTCCTCCTTTACTACCACACCGAAGCCTCTCTGGGCGACAATTATCTTTTGGAAGAGCCGCTTAGCCCAAGCCTCGGGATCCAGGCGCAGCTGCCTGTACTGCTGGCCGAATACTCCTTCTACACCAATCAGGACATCACCGACTACCTGAATCTGCTCTGCAGCACAAAAGAATATTTCCAGAGCATTCTCGCCTTTGAACAGACAAAATCTGATGCCGGATTTTTTATGTGCGACGAAACTCTGGAACGCATTCAGGACCAATGCCGTGCTTTTATTCAAAACCCGGATTCCAATTATATGCTGGAAATTTTTTCACAGAAACTAAAAGCCTATGGAAAGCTTTCCGAAAAGGACCAGAAACAGCTGAACCTGACCCATAAACAGATTCTGAAAGAAAAGGTTCTCCCCGCATATCAAATGCTGATAGAAGGTCTGGAGCAGCTTCGGGGAACAGGCAAAAATACCGGAGGACTGGTCAATTTTTCCGGTGGAAAGGAATATTACCAATATCTTCTAAAAAGCCAGGTGGGAATCTACATACCTGTGGAAAAACTGGAAAAGCGCCTCACCCAGCAGCTTTCCACCGATTCTCAGGAAATTTCAGAACTTTTGAAACAGCATCCACAACTTCTCACATTGCTAAATGAGAAAATGGATTTGCCAGATATGGAGCCCACACGGGTCATGGAGCTTCTGGAAAAAAATATTCAGCAGGATTTCCCCTCCACTGCTTCTGTAGATTTCGAAATCCGGTCTGTACATAAATCCATGGAAGAATTTCTCAGCCCGGCGTTTTACCTGACACCGCCAATGGACACAGGAGCGCCAAATGTTATTTACATCAATCATGGACGGCAAATTTCCAATCTGGAGCTTTTTACCACGCTGGCGCACGAAGGCTTCCCCGGTCATCTTTACCAGACCGTTTATTTCGGACGACAAAGTCCATCCCATATCCGGTATCTCATCGATTACAGCGGATACGTGGAAGGCTGGGCCACTTATGTGGAAAGTTACGCGTATGATTATGCAGCAGATTATCTGTCTGCCGGCACCTTATCCTCACAGGAAGCTTCTGCTTGCACGCGACTTTCCTGGCTGAACCGCAGCGTGAATCTGTGCATTTACTCCCTGTTGGATGTGGGAATCCATTACCACGGCTGGACTCCTGCGCAAGCCGCCCGCTTCCTGAAACTTTTCGGAATCCGTGATGCTGCTGTCACGGCCGAGATTTACCGATATATCACCGAAACACCTGCTAATTATCTGAAATACTATGTGGGATATCTGAATTTTCTGGATCTGAAAGAAGAACAGCAATCCCTCCTTGGCGAAAACTTTGATCTGAAAAGTTTTCATCAGAAGATACTGGAAATCGGCCCTGTGCAGTTTCCGGTTTTGCGAAAATACATGAACGAGAAATTGTGATTGCCTCTGAAGCTGCAGTATTTTCGCCCGGCTTCTGCCTGCCAGATCCACGCGCAATATTACCCGAAAATTCCCGAAATGCTGTAACATTTTTTTAAATATTTATGTAATAACTTCTTTCTTTGAGCACAATAATTTGCTATAATGAACTCACATTGAAAATATGCAGGAGCAATCTGATTTTCTGATCCTGCTGGTCATATTTTCCTACATTAGAGAAGGGCAAAATCATGAAAAAACGAGATAATCTCCCATTAAATTATAAAGAACGCCTGAATTCCAGAACCAGCTTTCTGGTATCCATCGCGGTTCTGGTGGTTCTCTGCCTGGTGTTTAACCAGATGGACTACACCATGATCCGCCAGCCAGCCGCCCAGGCGAAAAAGGCAGCTGACTTACAAAAACAGAAGGAAGAAGAGGCAGCTGCCACCACCCAGGAAGTCACTACAGCCACAGTCCTTGCAGTTGGGGATAACCTGGTTCAGCCAAGTCTTCTTGCATCCGGCCAGTCAGAAACCGACGCCTGGAATTATAACAGTGTTTATGCCAATCTGAAATCTGATATACAGGCTGCCGACATTGCTATGGTCAATCAGGAAACACCTTTCACCACAGACCACAGCGCAGTCAGCGGTACCGCGCCTTACGCCACTCCTACAGAGATTGGCGACGCACTTATAAATGCCGGATTTAATGTAATCACATCTGCCACAGCACTGATTGATGACAATGGTTCTTCCATGATCAACGAAACTTTAAATTACTGGGAAACCAGTCATCCGGATGTCACTCTGGTTGGTATTCATAAAAACCAGTCCGGTATAGACGCTCCGAAGATTGTAGAAATTAACGGAATCAAGATTGCGTTCCTTAACTATACCTTCCCGTCATATGGAAGCCAGACTGTAAGCTCCGGCGACAGCACCGATAATTCTGATGGTTCTGCAAACGACTCTGCCAGCTCGGATACTTCCGACAGTTCAACAGGAGATGCAGACAGTTCTGGAAGTACAGATACATCCACTTCCGGAAAAGGCTCTATGATTGACACGTTCAGCACTGCCGATGTTGCAGCCGCCATCAAACAGGCCAAAGCTTCCGCAGACTGTGTGATTTTCTCTGCAAACTGGGGCAAGACCGAAGAACCAATGCCTACCGAATACGAAAAAGAATGGGCCAACTTCCTTATGGAGCAGGGTGTTGACGTTGTGATCGGAACCAATCCGAATGTGCTCCAGCCATATGGCTACCTTACAGATGACTCTGGTCACAACATGCTGATCTACTACTCCCTTGGCAACTTCGTTACCGGTCAGGAAACACTGAAGCAGCTTCTTGGCGGAATGGCAGCCTTTACCATTCAGAAGACTGTAGACGGCGACCAGACCAGCATCCAGATCCAAGATGCCACACTGACACCGCTGGTTATGCATTACAGCTACGATACCCTGGAATATGCACCATATAAGCTGGACGATTATACAGACGCTCTAGCATCTGCACACAGCGTCCGCCAGTCCATCGGAGATGAATTTTCCCTGGAAAACCTTCAGACAAAATATGATGAAATCATGTCCATGAACGTCACACCATCTACTAAGACGGATCTTCTGGATGTCACATTTGATTCCGACGGAAATATGCTGGATTCCAACGGAAATTACGTGGAGGATAATGATTCCATCACCTCCTCCTGGTACTATCAGACACTTGCCACCCAAAGCAGTTCCAGTTCTGACGGCTCTGGATCAGACCATTCCGGAGCAGACGCATCTGATGACAATTCAGAAGGTTAAATGTCACTGTTCACCGGTAACGTTCCGCGAGGTGTTTGTGTGAACAAAGTTCATACAAAACCCGAAACCTTTGACGCGAAATCATGCGAATGCATGATTTCTATGCATTACGAAGAGCGTTTCTGTGAACAGAGTTAGCAGAACCAAAAATAAATTACGCCCCATACCAGGTTCAATATTACTAATGACAAAATCTGCAGTACTATAATATATAGGCTGCAGATTTTTGTTATTCCGGCATTCCAAACATTTTTTTGTCATCAAATGGCTGGTATACAATTCCTATTTACTGCAAATCAGATAGTATCTATGTCTTATTGTCACGAAAACCAGTCATTTATCACATATAGGTTGTTTTTTCAGACAAAATCAGATAAAATTTATAGTAGAGTAGTAACGATTCCGCACATTCACAGTGATATCCTTCTGGATACACAGAAATCATGTTTTATACGATTTCGCGCCGCATTTCTCGTTTTTTCTGTGAACTTCGTTCACAAAAACACCTCGCGGAATAATGTCTGCTGAATCGTTATGTAGAATAATTAATAAAATCATTTTCGGACAATAACTGTACAAATTAACGAAACCACTATGTCTGCTCACACAGGCACCACCAGATATGAAATCCATGGTTTCTGCGCCAATGCACTCCTGCTATTGGCATCAGGTGGCATTCGTTTACATAATTTTTCCAGTCATTGACCGGTCAAAAAGAAAGGAGTTACAATATGGGACTTATTAAAGCAGCACTTGGCGCCGCAGGCGGTACACTTGCAGATCAGTGGAAAGAATTTTTCTACTGTGATGCCATCGACAATGACGTTCTGGCAGTAAAGGGGCAGAAGCGCACATCCAAACGTTCCTCCAATACCAAGGGAAGCGACAACATTATCACCACCGGATCCGGAATCGCAGTCGCAGACGGACAGTGTATGATGATCGTAGAGCAGGGCAAGATCGTTGATATCTGCGCAGAGCCAGGCGAATACACCTACGATGCTTCTACCGAGCCAAGTATTTTCTCCGGAAATCTGGGCGACGCCATCATGAACACTTTCCACACTATTGGCAAGCGTTTCACATTCGGCGGTGACACTGGCAAAGACCAGCGTGTTTACTATTTCAATACCAAAGAACTGGTGGACAATAAATTCGGAACTCCGAACCCGATTCCATTCCGTGTTGTAGACCAGAACATCGGACTGGACATTGATGTTTCTGTCCGCTGCAGCGGTGTTTATTCCTACCGCATTGCAGACCCGCTTCTCTTCTATTCCAACGTCTGCGGAAACTTTGAACAGCAGTACGACAGAGAGCAGATCGAGGGACAGCTGAAAACAGAATTTATCTCAGCTCTTCAGCCGGCATTTGCCAGCATTTCCCAGCAGGGAATCCGTCCAAGCGCACTTCCGGCTCATGCAATGGAGCTCTGTGATGCCATGAACCAGGCTCTCACCCAGAAATGGAGTCAGCTTCGTGGTCTCGTGATCGTATCTGTTGCCATGAATCCGATCACTCTTCCTGAGGAAGATGCCCAGATGATCAAAGAAGCTCAGCGTATGGCTATCCTCCGCAATCCTGCCATGGCAGCCGCTACTCTTGCAGGAGCACAGGCAGACGCCATGAAGACAGCAGCAGGCAACGCTGGCGGTGCCATGACCGGTTTCATGGGCATGAATATGGCAGGCATGACTGGCGGTTTTAACGCACAGAATCTTTACGCTATGGGACAGCAGCAGACAGCTCAGGCACAGCAGATGGCACAACCACAGCCAAATCCGGCCGTATCCCAGGCTCAGGCAGGCGGTTCTGCTCCGGCAGCTGACCAGTGGAAATGCTCCTGCGGTGCTATGGTTTCCGGTAATTTCTGCCCGGAATGCGGCGCGAAAAAGCCTCAGACACCTGCAGCAAATGCAAGCTGGACCTGTTCCTGCGGCGCTGTAAATACAGGCAAATTCTGCACCAACTGCGGTTCTCCTAAACCGGCTATGAAGCCTCGGTACCGCTGTGACAAGTGCGGCTGGGAACCGGAAGATCCAACCAATCCACCAAAATTCTGTCCGAACTGTGGCGATCCATTTAATGAAAACGATACCCAGTAAAAAAGCAGCATAAAAGGAGATGAATTATGTCCGATTTACTTGAATACAAATGCCCTTGCTGCGGCGGAGCAATCGAATTCAACAGTAAGCTCCAGAAGATGAAATGTCCTTACTGCGACACTGAATTTGATATGGAAGCCGTCAAAGAATTTAACGAAGCAGCAGCTAACCAGCAATCTGATGAATTGAACTGGGAGAGTGCTTCAGACAACTCCTGGAAGGAAGATGAAGCCAGCGGAATGTCCGTTTACATATGCCAGTCCTGCGGCGGGGAAATCGTTGCCGATGAAAGCACAGGTGCTTCCTCCTGCCCATTCTGCGGCAATCCGGTAGTAATGTCCGGCAAATTTTCCGGTACCCTGCGTCCGGATTTTATCATTCCGTTTAAGCTGGACAAAAAGGCAGCCAAAGAAGGTCTGACCAAACATCTTCACGGCAAGATCCTTTTACCCAAAGTATTTAAAAAGGAAAATCACATTGACGAGATCAAAGGTGTTTATGTGCCTTTCTGGCTTTTTGACACCGACGCTTCTGCAGATATCCGCTATCATGCCACCAAGACCCGTTTCTGGAGTGACAGCGACTATGATTATACGGAAACCAGCCATTACTCTGTTTTCCGTGCTGGAAACATCGGGTTCGACCAGATTCCGGTAGACGGTTCTTCCAAAATTGACAATGATTTAACAGAGTCTCTGGAGCCTTATGTAATTTCCGAGGCTGTGGACTTTGCCACTCCTTACCTGGCAGGATACGTTGCGGACAAATATGATGTATCCGCAGAAGAATCTGCTGAGCGCGCCAACCAGCGTGTAAGAAAAGCCGCTGAAGATGCTTTTCGCGATACGGTCATCGGTTATGACAGCGTTACCCCTGAAGATACCCGTATTCAGTTAAAAGGCGGTAAAACCCACTATGCTCTTTTCCCGGTATGGCTTCTTTCCACCACCTGGAAGGGCAACCACTATCTGTTCGGCATGAACGGACAGACTGGTAAATTTGTAGGAAATCTGCCTGTAGATAAAGGTATTTTCACTAAATGGTTCCTTGGACTTACTGCAGGTTTTTCCGTTGCTGCTTACGCCATTGCATGGCTGATTCACACATTTTGTTAAGGAGGAACATGCCATGAAAAAACAATCATTTGGAATTATTCTGGCGGCAGTGCTGGGAGCAGGAAGCCTTTTCAGTGCAGTTATTCCAGGCACAGATGCGCTTTTTACTACTGCTTTGCCAGGTACGGGAGCTGTTACGGTACAGGCCGCAGCTTCCAACAGCTTTGGCGGATCCGGCAGTGAGGAAGATGACTCTTATCAGGACTTTGCAGCCTCCGAATTTTCCCTTGTCCTGGACGAGGCGGATCTTCTCACAGATGAAGAAGAATCCCAGCTTCTGGATAAGCTGGAAGCCATCACCGGGGAATACAATCTGGAAGTGGCAGTTGCCACAGTAGAGTCGAAAGACGGCAATGAGATGAACTACTTTACAGATCATTTCTTCGATGAGAATGGTTACGGAACCGGCGAAAACCACGACGGAATCCTGTTCATGGTCAGCATTGGCGACCGTGAATGGCACATTACCACCCACGGATATGGTATGACTGCGTTTAACGATGACGGACTTGCTTATCTGAAGGAAAATGTAGAGCCTCTGTTAAAGGATGAAAACTTCTACGGCGCTTTCGATACCTACGCAGATCTGTGTCAGGATCTGTTGGAAATGGCTGCTAACGGGGAGCCTTATACAGAGCCCTTTTCTCCCATATGGATTCTCATTTCCCTGGGAATCGGTCTTGTGCTTGCGTTTCTGTGCACCATGGGCATGAGAGCCCAGCTGAAAAGCGTACGGACACAGGACAGCGCAGTGGATTATGTGCGCCAGGGAAGTATGGAACTGACAAGATCAAACGATATTTTCCTGTATCACACAGTTACCAAAACAGCGAAACCGAAGGATAGTGACAGTTCCTCCGGCGGCTCAGACAGCGATCACGGAGGTACAGGCGGAAGCTTCTAAAAAGATTCCTTCTTGCAGAATTGCACTGCGGCAGGTCGCCTCGAACGACACCTCCCCTTCCGCCGCAGTGCAATCCTGCCCGGTAATAGGAAATTCCAACAGCATTTCCTATTACAACATAAAAAAGAACTCGATTCATACATGGCAAATAAATGTACTTAGAGCCTCTTTGAAAAAGACTACCGCATTTATTTACTTTGAATCGAGTTCTTTTTATATATCAGCTAAACAGACATTTCACCTGCCGGCAGCATCACCATATAGGAAAGCCAGCCGGATCAGTCGTCTTCCATCTCCTCTTTCTTCTTTGCAGTCTCAAACACATAGTCATTTCCCGGAAGAACGGCGTTCAGCAGGATTCCTACAATTGCAGCAAGTGCAAGTCCTGTAAGAGTAATATGTGCGCCTGCGATGGTAAATGTAAGTCCATCGGAAATGCCAAGACCACAAACCAGGATAACCGCTGTAATAACCAGGTTACGAGAACGTGTCAGGTCTACTTTGTTCTCAACTACATTACGGACACCAACAGCAGAGATCATTCCATAAAGAATAAAACTGATACCACCGATGATCGCAGACGGAAGGGAACTGATCACCTCAGCCATCTTCGGGATAAAGCTGAGGATAACTGCATAAATAGCAGCCAGACGGATTACCTTCGGGTCATAAACACGGCTCAGAGCAAGAACACTGGTGTTCTCTCCGTAAGTTGTATTTGCAGGTCCACCGATCAGTGCTGACAAGGAGGTTGCAAGTCCGTCACCCAGAAGTGTACGGTGAAGTCCCGGATCTTCGATGAAATTGCGGTCAACCGTTGCGGAAATAGCAGAAATATCGCCAATGTGCTCCATCATGGAAGCAATTGCGATCGGTGCCATTGCAAGGATTGCAGTAATGTTAAATTTGCAGAGGAAGAATTTCGGAACACCTACGATCGGCGCACTTGCTACTCCTGCAAAGCTGAGGATAGCACTTCCATCTGCGTTTGTCATACCCAGGGCATTCATGATCAGGGCAACCACATAAGAAACAACAATACCCATCAGAATCGGAATAATACGGAACATTCCAACGCCCCAGATATTGAAGAAAATAACAGTTCCAAGTGCGATCAAAGCAAGGATCCAGTTCTGGGATGCGTTGCTGATTGCAGACGGTGCAAGGCTAAGACCAATACAGATAATAATCGGACCAGTTACAACCGGAGGCAGATAACGCATGACGCGCTTTACGCCAATTACCTTAACGATCATTGCAAGTACCAGATACAGAAGTCCTGCTACAAACACACCACCGCATGCATATGGAAGCTTCTCTCCATAAGACATGTTGGCAAAAATTCCGGTGTCAAGCTCTGCAACGGTGGCAAATCCGCCAAGAAATGCAAATGATGAGCCCAGGAATGCAGGTACCTTCAGCTTAGTCAGCACATGGAACAGAAGTGTTCCGAATCCGGCACAGAACAGGGTTACCTGAATGGATAAGCCCTCGCCGTGAAAATAGTTGTTTACCAGGATCGGCACCAGAATGGTAGCGCCAAACATGGCGAACATATGCTGGAGTCCCAGAATCAGCATCTGTGGGATTCCAAGCTTTTTGGCATCATAAATGCCCTCAACTCTGAATTTCATAAATATAGTTCCTCCTTTTCCCTTAGAGCCTGTTCACAACCTGACTGGTAACGCACTTCACACTGTACGAAATCATACATTCGCATGATTTCTTCCAATACGGTCTATACTGTGAACAGCAATCGTTACTGTTCACTGGTAACGTTCCGCGAGGCGTTTTTTGTGAACAAAGTTCACAGAAAACCCGAGAATTGCGGCGCGAAATCATGCAAATGCATGATTTCTGTGCATCGCGAAGCGCGTTACTGTGAACGGAGTGAACAGTAACCAGCAATCTTGTTATAGTATAAAGTATGCGACAAATTTTTACAATTATTGACTTTCTATAGAAAGTGCGATATGATTTTTACAGTATTCCCATAGAGCATTTTCAATACGCTCTGGAACCCGTTTAAAAAAGGTTCTGAAGGGATTGTTAGTTCCTGTTCACTGGTAACGTTCCGCGAGGTGTTTTTTGTGAACAAAGTTCACAGAAAACCCGAGAAGTGCGGCGCGAAATCATGCGAATGCATGATTTCTGTGCATCGCGAAGCGTGTTACTGATCACGGAGTGAACAGTAACGATTGTTATTGCATAGGGCAATGGCAACTTTATCACACTACGGAGGTTTTTATCATGTCAAATTTTTCAGATATGGACAATGTTTTTATTATGGATCACCCGCTGATCCAGCATAAGATTTCCATTCTTCGTAATAAGGAGACCGGAACAAATGAATTCCGCAAACTTATTGAGGAGATTGCAGTTCTTATGGGTTTTGAAGCTCTTCGCGATCTTCCCCTTGAGGATGTTGAAGTTGAGACTCCTATTGAGACTTGCAGAACTCCTATGATTTCTGGTAAGAAGCTTGCTGTTGTTCCTGTACTTCGTGCAGGTCTGGGTATGGTAAATGGTATCACCACTCTGGTTCCATCTGCCAAGATCGGTCATATTGGTCTTTACCGTGACCCGGTTACTCATGAGCCTCATGAGTACTATTGTAAGCTTCCGGATCCTATCGACCAGCGTCTCATCGTTATGGTTGACCCCATGCTTGCAACTGGCGGCTCTGCTATCTCCGCTGTTAACTTCATCAAACAGCATGGTGGAAAGAGCATTAAATGTATGTTTGTTATCGCTGCTCCGGAAGGTCTGAAACGACTTCATGAGGTGCACCCGGATGTGCAGATCTATGTAGGACATCTGGACAGAGAACTGAACGACCGCGCTTATATCTGCCCGGGACTTGGCGATGCAGGCGACAGAATTTTTGGTACTAAATAGATTTTTGACCAGAGCATATTTGAAAAAGGCTGAATTCCGGAAATTATCTCATTTCCAGAATTCAGCCTTTTTTTGCCCGATCATGCTTTTTCCATCTTCGCCTTATACTCTACGCAAAGCATGGTAATATCATCAAACTGCGGTGCCTCTCCCACAAAAGCATCAATATCTTTTTTCACTTCAGGCAGAATTTCTGATGGTGTTCTGTCTTTTACACGATTCAGAACCTGCTCCAGACGCTCCATTCCATAAAGCTGATTTTCTACATTTGTAGCCTCAGTCACACCGTCTGTATACTGGAAGATCAAATCTCCCACATCCAGCGTCATACTGCCGGCTTTATAGTTCATATCTTCAAATCCAGCAAGGACAAAGCCTGGACGGATCTTATATGCCTCAAAACTGCCGCCTGCTTTACAGATAAATGGCATTTCATGTCCAGCATTTACGAAACAGAACTCTCCTGTCACCAGATCCAACACACCTTCAAAAGCAGTGATAAACAAGCCTTCACTGTTTGCCTCACAAAGAAGATTATTTACAGTAGAGAAAACCTCCCCCAAATCTCTTCCTGGTGTAGTGTGATCCTTGATAAGCGTTTTTCCAATGACCATAAAGAGCGCAGCCGGAACACCTTTTCCGGATACATCGGCCATAACAATTGCCAGATGTGTCTCATCTACCATGAAGAAATCGTAAAAATCACCGCCAACTTCTTTTGCAGGTGTCATAGTTGCATAAATATCAAATTCCTTACGATCCGGAAAGGCCGGGAAAATACATGGCAGCATGGATGCCTGAATATTCCTGGCAATATCCAGCTCAGTGCCGATTCGCTCCTTCTCGGCAGTCACTTTGGACAGATTGGCAATGTAATTTTCAAGCTCTTCCATCATAAAGTTAAAAGAGTCACTTAGTGCCTCGATCTCATCACCAGTTTTCATGGTAATTCTCTGATTCTCAAACTTTCCGCTCTCTGTAATCTCCTGGGTAAAATCAGCCAGCCTGCTGATCGGTCTGGTGATTGTCTTTCGCACAAAGACAATATACGCAGCCATCGTCACTGCGATAATGCAAAAAGAAATCAGCAGCATATTGATAAGAAAGGAATTCAGATAATTCCTGACCTCTTTCATATCCAGAATATACTGAATTTCTGCCAGAGCCTTTCCATTCTCGTCCAGAATCACCGAAATGCCCGTGTAATTATAGCCATAGCTGTTGTCCGTCACAAGCGGATGATCCACACCTTTATTCTGCTGATACTGGTTCCATATGGTAATATATTTCTCCATGTCAGCAGGATCATCAGGATTTGCAGCATCAGTGTACAAAATGTCACTTCCATAGGCAATCTGATTCGCAGGATCATCTCCCAATTCCTCAACCAGGGCATCTATGTAGAAATGAACACTGTCTTCATCCGGAACAACCAGAGACAGATATGTAACATCGCCATCCTTTTTCAGCTTGTTAAACAACGTAACCATTTCCGAATATTCTTCTGTCTTGTCCCCGCCTTCTGCCAGGATTTTCTTCACATCCGAAACCGACATCATATCTGCAATACTATTGCTGTTCGTCATTACCCTCTGTGCATATAGATTTTCCAGATAGGATCTGGAGCTTCTATAGCTGAAAAGAGAAATGGCAATGGTAAGGATTACACCGATCACGCCAAGTGAAAGTATAAATTTAGGAAGAAGTTTTATTTTCATTTGCAATTCCTTTCCTTAACTTTCTTAAAATAGACCTCTGCATCACACTTGCAGCGTCCTTTGCAATATGGACAATAAAGTTCTTTTTTATTATACCAGATCATCTTTGCAGAAAAAAGATGAACAAACTTACATTCCTGAAGTGCCCTTTCCAGAGGAACTTTACCGCCTGCATTCCAGCAGATGATAAACACTTCCCCTATGCCCTTCTCCGCAAACTGATTCAATGCATAGTTCATAAGCCCAACTGCCAGACCCTGTCTGCGAAATGCTTCTTTTATTCCTACTGACTGAATCTTGCCAACAGGTGCCAAAGTATCCTGCTGGCATACCCGTTGGATTTTCTGTTCCGTAAGCCTGGTATCCTCTGCAATCTGCTTCTCATTGGTAAGATAGTAATAAATATATCCTGCAAGCTCTCCTTCTGCAGTTCTCAGCAGAAGGAATGCCCGTTCACTGCTTCCAATGGCCTGCTCAAGCTCTTCTTTCTGATACAGATTTTCGCCTACGCACCTGTCCATAAGCTGCAGTGTTTCCTCAATATCCTCTTTTTCCAATGAATACAGACAAAATTCTCTGCCAGAAGCCCCAAACCTCCCTGTCTTTTGTGTCATAAGCTTCCCTTCTCACAGGACAAAATCTGCATGCCCATTGTAATCTCCGATTCCTCACTCAGAATCAGCTGCTGAAGTTCTTCATAATTCTTCTTCAGCCAGTTCTGCCAGTCCTGATATTTTCTGTTATCCGGTTCTTCCGCCAGCAAGATTTCCACATCCTCGGGCAAATAGGAAAAAAAGGTCTGGAAAATATCTTCTTTTTGCTGCTGTTCGCCTTTGGCAGCGGAAATCTCCTTGCACCAGACATGGATATAATCGTATCCGCAGTTGGTCAGCCAGCCGGGAACGGCCTGACCGGTTTCTCTTTTTCCTGCGTATTTGTCCTCTTTTAAGATATCCAGAAACTGTCCAAGAAGATTCTTTTCATCTGGAGCCAAAGTGGATATGCGGTCATTGCTTTCTGTGATAAAAATCACTCCGCCTTTTTTCAAAAAATTCTTCAATGTGCGAAGCAGCTTTTCCCCATCATATAAATGCATTAATACAAAAGAAAGACAGATCAGGTCAAATTCTCTGTCTTCCGGTTCTGCGCAGAGCTTCTGAAGGTCCGCTGAAAACGAATCCCGATCCACATCCATCTGATAAAAAGAAAATTTAGTATTTCCGAATTGACTGTTGGCTCTTTCCACAAGCTGCTGATTATACTCCAGGCCAATCACCCTGGAAATCCTGTCATCTGAAAAGCGGTGAAAGGTTCTGGTGCCATCATTGCAGCCAATATCCAGAACAGAAAGTTCTGATTTCCCCTTAAAAAAATGCTCTAACGCAGGTTTCTCTGCCTGTGACAACAGCAAATTCTGTCTTCTCAGTCGTTCCCTCTCTTTTTCTTCCTGAAATACTAACTGACTTTGCACTACTTGTCTCCTTGTCCGTCAAAATTTACGCTCTGAATAATAACCGCTTCGCATTCTCTTCCGTCACTGCAATTACTTCTTCTGCAGTAATTCCCTTAATCTGCGCCAGGGCTTCTGCAACATAGGGCAGATTCAAGGAAGAATTTCTCCTGCCTCGATTGGGCTCCGGTGCCATATAAGGGCAGTCCGTTTCCAGAACGATCTGGGACAGCGGCGCTATGGCAGCTACTTCTTTCAGCTTCTTTGCATTTTTGAAAGTAAGCACGCCGCCAATGCCAAGATAAAGTCCCATTTTCAAATATTCCGCCGCAATCTCCTTACTGTAGGAAAAGCAGTGAATGATTCCTCCGGACATATCTTTTTTCATATATTCCTTTACAATCTCCAGAGTGTCCTCGGCTGCATCCCGGCTGTGGATCATAAATGGCAGCTTCTCCTCCCTAGCAATGTCCATCTGCGCCCGGAACATCTCCTGCTGCTGTTTATGCTCTGCCTCTTCCTTATGCCAGTAGTAATCCAGACCGATTTCTCCGATGGCGACCATTTTCTCCATATGGGAAAGACGCCGGATCTCATCCAGAGTATCCTGTGTCATAATTCCTGCATCGTCGGGATGAACCCCCACTGCGCCATACACAAAAGGATACGCTTTCATCAATTCCAAGGTCCCGCCAAATCCCCCGGCTGACGCGCACACATTTACAATACAGCCCACTCCCCCGTCTTTCATGGAAGAAAGGAGCTGATCTCTGTCTTCGTCAAATGCCTCATCATCATAATGTGCATGTGTATCAAATATCATTTTTCTGCCTCATTTTTCTTTGAAATACAACAATTATAGCATACTAAAATCATACCAGTAAAGTGTTATAAACCTCTTTTTGGAAGTTCTATTTTAGTTGTTACTGTGAATAGAACGAACATCGAACTATTTTAAACACAATTTCAAAAACACAAAAAAATACTTGACAATTCAGAAGATTCGACAGATAATGTGAAGCTTGAAAAAATTGATATTCCTTATGTCTAGGTACCAGGCGGTAGCATTTTTGCATATATAAACGGAGACAGTACCGGAAAAACAGTTCTTCTCAGATCCGACATCGATGCACTTCCCATACTGGAATCCGAGACTAATCTAAAGAATAAAAAAGTATGTATTTCCAAAAATCCTGGTGTTATGCATGGCTGCGGCCATGACGGCCACATTGCTATGCTTCTTAGCGCCGCAAAAATACTGAAGAATATGGAAGCATCCCTAAATGGACGCGTTGTCCTTATGTTTGAGGAAGGAGAAGAAGGACATCGGAATATAGAAAAGCTTCTGGCTTATATGGCAGAAAAGGACATGAAGTTTGACACCTGCTACGCCTCTCATGTGCGTTGGGACATTCCCACAGGAAAACTTTCCTGCTGCCAGGGTTCTGCCATGTCAGGCCTTTACCACTTCGTACTTGAAATAAACGGAAAAGGCGGACACGGTTCCAGACCGGATCTTGCCCACAGTGTAATTGACTGTTTCCATGACATATATTCCAACCTTGATACACTCCGGCTAAAATACATAAAGCCAAACACCGTTCTGACCTGGTCTCTGGGCTCTGTCAATGCAGGAGCAACCTTTAACCTGATTCCCGACAAGCTTACCTGCGAAGGAAGCATCCGAATGATGGATCGAAACAGCGGAGAAGAATTTATCAAAGAATTTGAACGAATTGTTGCTGCAATTTGTCCTCTTAATTACTGTACCTACCAGTTTAAATTGCTGGAACAGCTTTTACCTACAGAGAACTATCCTGCATGCAGAAAAACCTATCTTGATTCGATCAAGAAACAGATCGGCGAAGATGTCATATATGATTGTGAGCCATGGATGGCATCTGAAACCTTCAGTTATATGTGCAGCCTGTTTCCAGGTGTAGAAACCTTCGTGGGAATAAAAAATGACGAATTAGGTTCCGGCGCTAATCACCATACCCCGGAATTTGATCTGGACGAGGACGGACTTACCTATGGTACTGCCGCTGCCGTCAGCTACGTTTTGGAATACTTTGAAAACACGCCTGACACTTCTGCTTTTGAACCTGCATACAACAGCATCAGCGAACTGATTGCGACATTTGGTCAACAGCCAGGAAGTACCGAATATATGGATTTGATGCTGAACAGCAACAATTTCGGAATTGACGGTACTGCAGAGCTGCTTGCAAATATAATTCGTAAAAATTTCGGATTATAGATCTTCCTAGAGCGTGTTTGAAAAAGGCTTTCTGCAAGATGTGCGTCACAATTTGTGGGAGATTTTGTCCGGATGAGGGCGCCGTAGCGGGCTACGGCAACCGAATTCGGGTGAAATCTCCCGCAAAGTGGGGCGTGCAGATTGCGAGAATGATTTTTCAAACAGTCTCTAATGTACTTATGCTGCCTCACGCCGCATATTTTACCGATCAGGCACTGGAAGATATGGTGCACAATTCACTGATTGTAACAAGCCAGTATTTTAAAACTATGAAAGAGCAGCCATAAGCAGTCTTCGTCAGCCCACAAACTAAGAATCCCCTCCACAAAAGCAACTGCTGCATAGTGGAGGGGATTCTCATTTACTATAAAATTTATGAATATTTACTGCCTTGCACAATTTCCAGCTTCCCCGGTCATAATCTCAATGCCATGACCAAGAGCTCCAATAATGTATTCCAGACTCTCCTTTACTGCTTTCGGACTGCCTGGAAGATTAATGATCAGAGTCTTTTTCCGGATTCCGGCTGTGGCGCGGCTGAGCATGGCGCGTTTTGTGATCGTCATGCTGTAGGCGCGGATGGCTTCCGGGATTCCCGGAACCTTACGTTCTGTGATATCTTCGGTGGCCTCCGGCATAACATCCCGCGGGGAAAAACCTGTTCCACCAGTAGTCAAAATCAGTTCTGCCTGATTCTCATCTGCGATTTCCGCCATTCGTCTGGAAAGCATGGCACGGTCATCCGGAAGAATATCCATAGATACTACCTGATAGCCTTCTCTTTCTGCGATTTCCTTAATTGCCGGACCGCTTAAATCTTCCCGCTTGCCCTGATATCCCATATCACTGGATGTGATAATTGCTACTCGTTTCATTTTTCTCCCCCCTTCGTTTTTATTTCTTTGAATAAAAAATCTCCACTCTTACCGCCAGTTTTCTCTACCAGGTGAATATCCGTCATCACCATATGCTTGTCGATTGCCTTGCACATATCATAAATTGTAAGAAGAGTCACCTGCACACCTGTAAGGGCTTCCATTTCCACACCGGTTTTACCGTCTGTCTTCACAGTGCAAAAAGTGCGGATAATTCCATTTTCTTTTTCAATTTCGAAATCAATGGTACATTTGGTAACCGGCAAAGGATGGCACATAGGTACCAGATCCGAGGTGTGCTTCACAGACATGATCCCGGCAACTCTGGCAACGCCAAGAACGTCTCCCTTTGCCACAGTGCCTGCAGTAAGATGCTCCATGATTTCTGCTCCAACCTGGATAGAACCTGTTGCAATTGCAGTTCTGTGGGTAATCGGTTTATCCGAGACATCCACCATAACAGCATTACCATTTTTATCAAAATGGCTTAGTTTATTACACATAATTCGTCCCTTTTTATAACAATATTAACCTATTATATTATATTCCGGCTATATCAGATGGACGCTTCCGGTCAAAATCAGCAGATTTCAGATCCTGTCGGCATATTTTTTTCAGGGCTGACTACGCATACATTTCCCTCAGCATCCTCTGCGCAGAGAATCATTCCCTCACTAAGAATTCCTGCAAGTTTCGCTGGTTTTAAGTTGGTTACTACCATAACCTTTTTGCCAACCATTTCCTCTGGTGTATAGTAAGCCTTGATTCCAGATACGATCTGGCGAACCTGGCTTCCAATCTTAACCTGGGAGCAAAGAAGCTTCTTGGATTTCTTCACCGCCTCACAGGCAATAACCTCACCAACCTGGAACTGAAGCTTTGCGAAATCATCAAATGTGATCTCCGGCTTCGCCTCAATATCTACAACCTTCTCCTCTGGCTTTTCTTCCTTCGGCTCTTCTTTCGGTGGATGAAGCTCGTTTACTTTTTCCATAACTTCTTTGATGTCCATACGGGCAAAAAGGATCTCCGGTTTATCTGTTACCTTGTTTCCTGACGGATACAGTCCAAATGTCTTCAGATCCTCAAGAGTTCTCTCTGAAGCATTTAACTGACCAAGGATTCTCTTTGTTGTGTCCGGCATAAAGGACCCAAGAAGAGTGGTTCCAATGCAAATGCCCTCAACCAGATTGTAAAGAACGGTTGCAAGACGATCCTGTTTGGATTCGTCCTTTGCAAGTGCCCATGGCATTGTCTCATCAATATATTTGTTGCAGCGTTTGAAAATAGTGAACACTTCTGTGATGGCATCTGCTACACGAAGTTTCTCCATCTTTGCATCAACCTTTGCAGGAACAGAAAGAATGAAGCTCTTCAGATCATCGTCAACAGGTTCTGTTACGCCTTTATTCTCTACCACGCCGCCAAAGTATTTGTTTGACATGGAGATGGTACGGTTTACCAGGTTTCCAAGAGTATTTGCCAGCTCGGAATTCATACGCTCTACCATCAGCTCCCAGGTGATCACACCATCGTTGTCAAACGGCATTTCATGAAGTACGAAATAACGGACAGCATCAACGCCGAAGAAATCAACCAGCTCGTCTGCGTAGATAACGTTTCCTTTGGATTTGCTCATTTTTCCATCGCCCTGGAGAAGCCACGGATGACCGAATACCTGCTTCGGAAGAGGCAGATCCAGTGACATCAGGAAGATTGGCCAGTAAATAGTATGGAAACGGATGATATCTTTTCCAATAAGATGAAGGTCGGCAGGCCACATCTTGTTAAACAGTTCAGAATTGTCTCCATCGCAATCATAACCGATTCCGGTAATATAGTTGGTTAGGGCATCCAGCCATACATATACAACATGCTTCGGATCAAAGTCTACCGGAATTCCCCATTTGAAAGAAGTTCTGGATACGCACAGATCCTGAAGTCCCGGAAGAAGGAAGTTGTTCATCATCTCGTTCTTACGGGATTCCGGCTGAATGAATTCCGGATGTGTCTTAATGTGCTCAATCAGACGGTCTGCGTATTTGCTCATTTTGAAGAAATAAGCCTCTTCTTTGGCTGGTACGCATGGGCGTCCGCAGTCCGGACATTTTCCATCTACAAGCTGGGATTCTGTGAAGAAGGACTCACATGGAGTACAGTACATTCCCTCGTACTCTCCCTTGTAGATGTCCCCTTTTGCATACATTTTCTTGAAAATCTTCTGAACCTGTTTCTCATGGTCTTCATCTGTGGTACGGATGAATTTGTCATAGGATGTGTTCATCAGATCCCAGATGCTCTTGATCTGACCGGATACGTTATCAACGAATTCCTTAGATGTAACACCTGCTTCTTCTGCTTTCAGCTCAATCTTCTGGCCATGCTCGTCAGTTCCGGTCTGGAAAAATACGTCGTAGCCCTGCTGTCTTTTATAACGCGCAATGGCGTCTGCCAGAACCGCCTCGTAGGTATTGCCAATGTGCGGCTTGCCGGATGTATAGGCAATGGCTGTGGTGATGTAATATTTTGGTTTACTCATTGTATTTCCTCCTTTTCTGTGTAACAAAAAGAGCTGGTTAAACTTCTCCTTCCTGTCACAACATAAAAAAACGTCTTCTCAAATATACTGAGAAGACGAGTTATCCCGTGTTACCACTTCTATTCATTCCCGCCTCACGGTACAGATGGAAAAACCATCTTCGGGAATCTCACCGGGTACCTTCATACCCTTACGCTATAACAGGCGTTCCTGTCGCAGCCTAAATTACTTCAACTGCGCCCCTCCAAAGCCATCTTCCATCTGTTCCATACACACCCCCTCTCAGCCTGGAAAAGCAACTCTTAACTGCTCATCTCCCGGGGGATTCTCTGTAATGCGGTACGCAAATGTACTCTCTTTTTCTATGGGTTTGGCTTATAAATTCATATAAAAGAGCGTATCACATTTTAATGGGTTTGTAAACCCAAATTTATCATTTTACAGCGATGCAATATTTATAATTTTAGTGTAAATTTAGCCAAATTACTATTGACAAATTTGCAATTATCTTGTATATTAATATCAGTAACAATTACTATTATTGAGAGAAAGGAGGAATCAGATGGCCACATTGAAATACAGCCGCCAGAGAGAATCTATTAAGGAGTTTCTTACTGGCAGAACCGACCATCCCACCGCTGATTTTGTTTATGAGAATATGAAGCAGATTTATCCAAACATCAGCCTTGGAACTGTATACCGAAACCTCTCTCTTCTCGCTGATCTGGGTGAAATACAGAAGCTTTCCAGCTTTGGCGGAGCAGACCGATTCGATGCCCGCACCGTTCCCCATTGTCACTTTATGTGCACCCGCTGCGGCAGAGTGATGGACGTATTCAGCGAACATATTGATAAAAGCCTTGAGAGTATTGCAGCTGACTTTAAGGATGGTCAGATTTCCGATTATAAAGCAAGATTTTTCGGAATTTGCAAGGAATGCCTGAAGGAAGAGTCTCACTAATCAGTTGAATAAATTTTTCATTTTCTGATCATAGCTATTCTGTAGGGAATTACAGCCGCTCGACAAGCAATGGCCACAGCACCAAACTTTAAGTGAACATTCGATCCTGTTAGAAAAAAGTTTCAATAACTCTTGACAAGCAATAAACAATATGTTACCATAAAACAGTAATGATTACTATTATTAAAAACTAAATAAAAATTTTATATAAGAAAAGGAGAATTTAATTATGGCTAAATGGGTATGTAGTGTATGTGGTTATGTTCATGAAGGTGACACAGCTCCGGAAGTATGTCCAATCTGCAAGGCTCCGGCTGAGAAATTTACGAAACAGGATGATGAAATGGCATGGGCAGCTGAGCATGTTGTGGGCGTTGCTAAAGGTGTCAGCGAAGACATCCTTGCTGATTTAAGAGCAAACTTCGAGGGCGAGTGCTCTGAGGTTGGTATGTATCTTGCTATGGCACGTGTTGCTCACAGAGAAGGATATCCGGAAGTTGGTATGTATTATGAGAAAGCTGCTTATGAAGAAGCAGAGCACGCAGCTAAATTCGCTGAGTTATTAGGTGAAGTTGTTACAGACAGCACCAAGAAGAACCTTGAGATGCGTGTAGCAGCTGAGAACGGTGCAACAGCTGGTAAGACTGATCTTGCGAAACGTGCTAAAGCAGCTAACCTTGACGCAATCCATGATACAGTTCATGAAATGGCAAGAGACGAGGCTAGACACGGCAAAGCATTCGCAGGTCTTCTTAAGAGATACTTTGGAGAATAATTTTTACCGGGGAATCGCATAAAATAAAGCTTTTTATAAAAGGGAATCACTTTCGTGATTCCCTTTTTGGGCAGACTTCCGTCATTTTTAATATGTAAATCAGGTGTCCCTAACCCATTTTTCACTCTTAAAAACTCTCAAAATGTGTCTCTCCCGTTTCGTTTAATTTGTGCGGACCACAGCCCCTCCCAGCATAGCTTTTCTCTCTATTTTTTACTTAATTTTCTGTAAATTCATACAACGGCATATTGTTCTCATCATATAAAACAATCATCATAACCGCATTCACCTCGCCGGTTGCACTTTCAAAGCATAATAAATAATAGCCGTCACGGTCTAATGATTTCACAATATAACGTTTTTCCTGATTTCCAGATGTAATTGTTCGGATCAGTTTTCCATCTTCGATTCGCCAGCTTCCATTAATCTCAGGCCAGTTGGGATTTATTTCTTCTCTTGTGCGATAGCTGTCATCTGTTCCAAAGCTTCCAAGCTGTTTTGTATTACCATCTGCGTCATATTCATAAAGGTCTCCGGCACCAGTGGTTCCGCCAATTGCCCAGTTGACCGTATAATACCGGAATCTGCATGGAAAAATGGAGGATAATTCCTCTTCTGTTAAAGTCTCAAACTCGTCTGCATGAGCTTTGAAGTAATAAAATCCACTTTCATAGTCATTATCCGCATCTGTATGATTCACATATGCAGCAATAAAATCATCTTTGGATTTTATAACCTTCTCCGCCTGTGCAAGCTCTGCTTCCTGTTTTTTCCTGCTGCTTTCCTGCGCTTCTTCTATTTCATGTTTACTTTTTCTTTCCTTCCTGCCTTCCTCATCTAACGGCGCACCATATCCGCCTTCATCAATTAGCTCTGCGATATTGCCTGCTTCCAATGCAAAGCTATATTTAGATGAACCAAGATTCAGTACACAACGTATATCATTTCCTTCATATAAACATTTCACAATATCTTCTCCTGAAGATCCGCTGACATAAACATTGCCATTGGGTTCCTCACCTAGCAAACCATATTCATATACCGTATTTATACTTCCAACTTTTATTTTCAATTCTTTAGAATCAGAAGAAAAATAAGTAGCAGGGGTATCCTTATACTCTAAAAGTTTAAAAGATAAATCATAACAATAATCAAATTCATCAAAATTAATATATGCTGTGACAAGCAGATCACTACCGGTTGTTGCCGTGTTGCTAAAGGTTCCGGAAACAACCGTACTTATAACAGATTGCCCCGTTGCATCCCCGAAGTCATCTACTACCGCAACTTTTCCCCAGGAGTTATTGTTTCCTTCATCCGTACTGGAATCCTCTTCTATTTCTGAAACTACCTCTGCATTCTCTTCCCCATAGGAAAGCGTTGGAGACATAAATACACACCCCAATGCCAACGCCAGCGCTAATGTTCTTTTCTTCATCCTTTGACCCTCATTTTTTGTAATTTTATTTGAGACTGATAAGTTATCATATAATAATAGGAGGAAGGAAAGCAATTACCTGAAAGCATAGTACAAGAAGAAATTATTACTGTTCACGACCTTCACAGCAACACGCTTCGCGATGCACAGAAATCATACTTTGCAGGATTCTGCTACTGCAGCAGGGAGTCTCGGCGGCATCTGCCATTGTGCCGTAATATAAAAAGAGTTACAGACCGCAAAATGATTAATCTGTAACCCTAAAACTCTTATTAAAATATTACTTGAACGCTATATAAAAAAGCCCTCACAGAGCATTACTCCGAAGCAGTCTCAAAATTTGCCTTCGCCGTATCCACCGAATGCTCTGCTTTATTATCAATGTCCACATCATTTTCTGAGAAAGTACTTCCCGCGAAATCAAGGACTTCATTCCCAGGTAGATTCTCAATGCAGACCGCCGTTCCATTTCCGGTAAATGTATTATTCAGATAGTTGGGCGCTGTACCATAAGCCATGCTGCTGTTAAACTTCAGTGCAATTTTATTATTGGTAAAAGTACAGTCCATTGCATTTACCCAGGCTTCATTATTGGCAATTGCAGCCGTATCCCAACCATCAAAACTGCATTGGGAAAGTAAAGTAAGACAATACGCGTTCACCCCGATTCCAGAATTCCCTTTAAACTGGATTCCTGACATTTCCGCGTAATTTCCATTCAATCCGCGCAAGCTGACGGTTCCTGTGAAAGTAGTCACGTCATCTCCGTCTGAGCTGCCATAAATTCCCCACACATGATTTCCAAAAACAATATCACCATCATAAGTTACTGCCGGAAGATGAAGGTAAACCGGCGTTTCTGATGACACTTCTTCCTCAATGGAAGCCAGCAATGCATTCAGTTCCTCTGTGGTCTCCATAGGCGTATCCTCAGAAAAATAGGTAACTGCTGCCTGCTTTTCAATGGTAAGCCGTGTGCTAAGAGAAATCGTATCTCCGTTTTTCATCGTCAGGTTCCACAAGATATCGTTAGTACCGCTGTCTGAGGTATAAATAATATCAGAAACATATGCTGCATTTGGAAAACTCTCGTTATGAACTGGTTCCACATAATCTACCTTCCGGGAATTTTCTCCAGGTTTTGCATCCACCTTACAGGAATCCACCTTTTTTATAAATTCTTCCCATGCCAGGTCTCCAGTCTCCTGATCCAGAACATACAGCTGACATGGAAGGGCACTCTCCATTCCCTGCGCCAGTGTATCAGTACGTTCGCCCTGGGCATGTCCTGTTACTCCATCATCTTCGGAAAAATTCAACAGCAGTTTATAAGATTTTCCTTTGTCTTTATAAACCACCTGCGCCCCTCCCTCATAGGACTTCGGACGGTGATGCAGGGAAAAAGCTGCTCCAACAGCTGCCAGAAGCACTACCACAGCAGCTGCTCCAAAAGCCGCCTTTCTCCATCGTTTCGGTGCTTTTATCTCCTGTTTTTCCTTCTGGACTGCTGTACAGTGAGGACAAAAAGAAGCGTTGTCCGGAAGAGGCTGTCCGCATTTTATACATTTTTTACTCATATTTTTCTCCTATTACGATATATTTATGGTTAACATACCTTATAGCTGGTACATCGTTTTCGAAATAACTATACCACTCACTTGTCTGTGAATCCGATTGCACAGGTATAAAAGCCTCGGCGTAGCCCGCTACGCCTGCGTTTTTATACCTGCACACTCGAATCCACATCCTACGCGATTGGTATAGTTATTTACGAAACGATGTACTAGTAAGTAATTATCCATCTTGTATTATAAATTTACAGGCTTTTTTCCAGAGACCATAAGCTTTTTATGCTTTACAAAACCTCCATCAGATGAAGGATATTCTTGTATCTTTTCTCCGGATTTACCATGGTACAACGCTGGACGATCCTGCCCATTCTTCCGCTGGCAAGCTTCCTGGAGGGATGTTCCCCAGTCAGCATAATGTTCAGCAGAACTCCCAGTGCATAAATATCCGCACGCCCATCAGACTGGGAGAGCCCATACTGTTCCGGTGCTGCAAAGCCTGTGGTTCCAAGAATCTGTGTATCTTCTCTGTTTTCATTTTTATAAATTCTGGAAGCATCAAAATCGATAAGAACCGCTTCGGTTCCACGTATGATCACATTATCTGGCTTTACATCTCTATGTACAACTCCCAGGGAATGGAGCACCCACAAAGCCATGCACAGCTGGCGGGTGATCTGCTTTGCCTGTGCCGCTGTCAAAAGTCCACCCTGTAAAATCTCCCCCAGCGTATCACCTTGCACATATTCTTCCAGAAGAGCTGTTTTTCCCTCCTTTTCCCCCACCTCCATGATCTGGGGCAGATTGGGACAGGATACCGTAAGAAGCTTCCGGTACACTTCACTGCTGCCGGAAAAATGTCTGAAAATATAGCGGTTTCCGCTTGCCCTGTGGCGTATCAAGGTTACTTCGCCCCGCTCGCTTTTTTTGATCAATGTGACCCTGTCATATTCGTCACAAACTGCGCCTAAAAGACTGTCATAAATTTCCATATTTCTCCTTATCACCAACTATCATTCCCCAAATGGACATATCACCTGCACGCTATGAAAATCAGATGTTCCTCGCCAATGGCACTCCCTACTGCCAGAGGGCAGCAACCACTATGCTGACTGCATATTGTTTTTCAGAATTTTTTATAGTATAGTTTTATTTGATTGTATTGTTAAAATTATTTTAACTTATTGACAAATTATTGTAAAGGCGCGAATATGAAAAAGAAAAATACAGATGGTTTACAGCAGGAGCTTATGGATTCCCCGGATCTGAGCCAGTTTCTGTCCCAGAACCAGGAGCAATTTGAAAATAAGAGTGTGGCAGAATTATTAAACCGTCTGTTCGAAAAGAAGCATATCTCTAAGGCAGCGCTTGCCAAACAGGCCGGTATGAGCGAAATATATCTCCATCAGATTTTCGCAGGCCGCCGTAATCCATCGCGGAATCGTCTTCTGTGCCTGTGTTATGGGCTTGAAGCGACGGTTGACGAAACCCAGGAACTGCTGAAGCTTTGTGGAATGGCACAGCTTTATCCGAAATTAAAGAGAGATGCCATTATTTATTATGGATTGCTTCATAGGCTTAAGTTGTTTGAAATTAATGATAAACTATTTGAGGAGAATGAAGAGACGTTGTTTTAATTCTCTTCCCCCAACGCCTAATGATACAAAACTTAGATTCTACATGTTACAAAGCACGTTGTTGTGCACAGGTTACTGTTCCCTGGTAACATTCCGCGAGGTGTTTTTCGTGAACAAAGTTCACAGAAAACCCGAGAATTAAGTTTGCGCAGCAAACGCTACTTCTTGTGCTTGTCACAAGAAGGTTCGTCTTTCTGTGCATCGCGGAGCGGTTACTGGTCACAGAGTGAGCAGTAACGTGCACAGCAGAAGTTGTTATTTGATTTATAATTTCTTCTTGCCACCACTTTTATAATGTGCTATTATACCACCAGAAACAAAGGGGAATGAATGTCTCCCCGGGATCATCCCGAACCGCTTATTAAGCTGATGACTTCTGTGATAACAATTGTCGCAGGAAGCATCAGCTTTTCTGCGTAAAAAGGAGGAATTTATAACAATGTTAACATCTCTGGCTTTTATTTTTCTTGTGGGACTTTCCTTGGCTGCTATTTGCCAGGCACTGAAACTGCCACGTATTATCGGTATGTTGATCACCGGTATTTTACTGGGACCTTATGTGCTGAACGTATTGGATCCGTCGATTCTGTCCATCTCATCGGAGCTGCGGCAGATCGCGTTGATCATTATCCTGCTGAAAGCGGGACTTTCCCTGAATCTTGCCGATCTGAAGAAAGTGGGACGTCCTGCCATCATGATGGCCTGCATTCCTGCAACTTTCGAAATCCTGGCTTACTTTTTGCTGGCACCGTATTTTCTGGGAATTACCAGACTGGAAGCGGCTGTGATGGGCGCTGTAATGGGTGCGGTATCCCCGGCTGTAGTTGTCCCAAGAATGGTACAGTTGATGGATGAAAAATACGGCACAGCCAAAAGCATTCCCCAGATGATCCTGGCAGGCGCTTCCTGTGATGATATTTATGTGATCGTGCTGTTTTCCACATTTTCTACTATGGCACAGGGCGGCAGCGCACATTTGAAAGATTTTATCAACATTCCGGTTTCCATTATCCTGGGTATTGCACTTGGAAGTGTGGCTGGTTATCTTCTTTCCTTGTTTTTCGAAACTGCTTATGCGCACAGTCATATGGTGCGAAACAGCATGAAAGTGATCGTAGTAATGGGCGTGGCTTTCCTGCTTATGTCCATTGAGACATGGCTGAAGCCTGTGGTTTCCGTCTCCGGACTTCTGGCTGTGATAAGCATGGCTTGTGTTTTGAAGCTAAAATGCACCGCCTCCGTTTCTGCCCGCCTTTCCCAGAAATTCGGGAAACTATGGCTGGCTGCTGAAGTCCTGCTTTTTGTACTTGTAGGTGCTTCTGTAGATATCCGCTATACCTTAAAAGCCGGTCCTGCTGCCCTGGCCATGATCTTTGCAGCACTTCTGATCCGTACCCTGGGCGTTTCTCTTTGTGTTACCGGAACAAACCTAACATGGCGGGAAAGACTGTTCTGTTCCATTGCCTACCTTCCGAAAGCAACCGTACAGGCAGCGATTGGGTCTGTTCCAATGGCTATGGGACTTTCCTGCGGGCAGATCGTGCTTTCTGTGGCTGTACTGGGAATTCTGATCACTGCACCACTTGGAGCAATCGGGATGGATTGCAGTTATAAGAAGCTGCTTTCCAGGGAAATCGATAAAAGCCAAATATTCTCTAGCTAACATATAACGATACAGGAAAAGTGGAACATTCTGTTTATTAATTTTAAAGAATGTTCCACTTTTATTTTTTACTCTATTCCAAATTCTTCCATCAGATGTTGACAAAATTCTGGGTCTTTTGCTATTCTTTTACAATCTTCTATGCGATTTTCTTCTAATAATTTATCTATCAATCGTGCCATAGAACTTCTTCCCTCCGCTCTTCCCTCCGCTCTTCCCTCCGCTCTTCCCTCCGCAAGACCCTGGGTTCTGCCCTCAGTAAGTCCCTGGGTTCTGCCCTCTGCGAGTCCTAATTCACGTGCCGCCTCTTTTTCCATTTCCATTTCTTCCCATCTCTGCATATATCTCACACTCACTTCCTCACTGGATTTGATACTGCATATACGCTTCTGCATCTTATGTATTCTTTCGCTTTTACAGCCATCTGCCATGTCCTGAGTGGTATGTTCAATATAATGAAGCAATTCTACCAGCTCCGGACTTACTTCATCTGGATTTTCCCCATGGGTATTCAGAAAAATGCGGGTAGCGCCATCCTCAAGCGATACAGATGGATCCTCTTTACAGGTCATCTCAAATGTATACATATATTTTCTCTTCCCAAACAAATCAAACGGAGCTATCAGAATAATATAGATATCATTCATTTTGTTAAAATCACGTTCACCGGGTTTTAATAATTTCGCATCAATAATACTTTCGTAATATCTGCTTCTTTTGGGAAGATTCTTCGTATTCGTCCCCTGTACCTCTGTATCATATACAACTTCATCTGTATCCTTTGCCCACACATCCACTTTAGCAAAACGATACGCTGGTGAAATCCGTGCTTCTTTTTCTGTCTGGGGTAGGTGCTTCAAAACTACATCTTTTCCAAGAATAATTTCCAATACATCCCGCATATTCTGCGGATCTTCCATCGCCTCAGCAAACAGAAAACGGTCCAGCAGGTTCAAATCCTTTAGATCTTTCATCCATCAGTTCTCCTTTTATTATATAGTTTTCTATATTGGAAGTAAAGAATAACTGTGCACCGTTTTTCTGTTTTTCCTCTATAACCATACCTTACAAAATCACAGCTTAAAAGTAAAGTTTTATCGTTCGAAAAATTATCCCATAAAATTACAAAATCCGCTCTGGTCATTTACATTTCCAGCATATATAATGATGTCAGATGCATAAGACCGCTCACAGAACACTTTTTGCAAAGAATCGCAAATTTATTTTCATATTTTACGGAGGCATTTCCCATGATAAATTTTGATTTTTACACTCCTACCAGAGTTCTTTTCGGTGCAGACCGGGAAAACGAGGCTGGCAAACAGGTTGCCGCATTTGGTGGGCATAAAGTTATGATCATTTATGGAAAAAAAGGAGGACATGTTGAATCATCAGGACTATTGGAACGTGTACATCAGAGCCTGAATGGAGCCGGACTTTCCTATATAGACTTTAGTGGCGTGGTTCCCAATCCTCGCCTTTCCCTGGTAAAAGAAGGGATCCGCATTGGACGGTCGGAAGGTGTTGACTTCCTTCTGCCAATTGGAGGCGGCAGCGTAATTGATACAGCAAAGGGAATCGGTTACGGAATCGCCAATGATTTTGAAATAGAAGATCTGCTTTACGGTCGTGTAAAAACAGATAAAAATCTGCCAATCGGTGTTATCCTTACAATTGCAGCTGCCGGTTCTGAGATGTCTTCCTCCATGGTTCTCACCATTGAAGACGGTATGATGAAACGTTCCTATGGGCACGACTGCTCACGCCCCAGATTTGCTATTATGAATCCTGAGCTGACTTACAGCCTTCCGGCGTATCAGACAGCCAGCGGCGCAGCTGATATTATGATGCACACTATGGAGCGCTATTTTACCCCTACAGACACAGATACCAGCCTTACTGACCGGATTGCAGAGGGACTGATGCTTTCCGTTCGTGATGCCGCCCAGGTTGCTGTAAAAGACCCTGAGAACTATGACGCCCGGGCTACTCTCATGTGGGCCGGAAGCCTTTCCCATAACGGTCTGACTGGTGCCGGACGGGTATCTGATTTTGCCACACACAAGATTGAGCATGAACTCGGCGGTATGTTTGATGTAGCTCACGGAGCCGGACTTGCAGCTGTCTGGGGAAGCTGGGCGAGATATGTGTATAAGACAAATCCGGGAAGGTTTGCACAGTTTGGTGAGAAGGTTTTCGGAATTGATGCTTCCCAGACCAGCGATTCTGATATTACGGATACTGTTCTCGCATCCATCATTGCCTGGGAGACCTGGTGCCACTCTATAGGCATGCCAACCACCCTTACTGAACTTGGCATTTATCCAACCGATGCCCAAATCGAGGAAATGGCTGAGAAATGCGTTTTCGGCAGAAACGGACACATTGGCTTCTTCCAGCCGTTGACGAAAGAAGATATTGTGGCAATCCTGCAAATGGCGAAATAACACCAGCCTGACTCGAAACACAGCATAGAAAAAGAGCATTCACTTCCTCACTGGATTTGTCATTTCTTATTTCTGTGCCACCGCTTCGCCCAGTCGGTTATAAATTGTTTTCGCGTCCAGAATGTGCGGCACTCCCGTAGCGTCCGCCGCGGCGCCTGCAGTTACCAGAATGTACTCCCTGCCATATATCTGTGCAAAGCTTGCCAGACAATGCCCTGCCTCAGAGGTATACCCGGTTTTGCCACCCAGAATTTCCCCGCCGGTTACCGATGTATCCGACATATTTTTAAACATGGTACTGTAATAGGTAATTCCATCCGGATGTACATTGGTAGCTGGCGTAGAATGGAAATGGCTTTCTGCCACTTCACGGAAAGTATCATTATGTAACGCATACTTAAGCAGCAGCGCAATATCATATGCTGTACTATAATGCTCTGGATCATGTAAGCCAGTACAATCCATAAAATGGGTATCCTTCATCCCAATGGACTTGGCCTTCTTATTCATCTTTTCCACAAATGCTTCTTCTGAGCCGGATGCTTCATCTGCCAAAGCCAGACAACATTCTGCTCCGGAAGGCAGCATTACGCCGTAGACCAGATCACGCACTCTCACGCTCTCCCCTGGCTGAAAGCCTGCCTGTGTGGCATCCTGTCCATCCAGAGCATAAAAAATATTCTCACTTAAAGTAATCTCATGATCCAGATCTGAAAATGCTTCCAGCGCCACAATTGCAGTCATGATCTTCGTCATGGACGCCGGATAAATCTGCTCTTTTCCATTCAAGTCACCAATAACTATTCCACTCTTCACATCCATTAGAACTATATTAGAACTATTTACTCCCGTCACATCCAGTTCCTTCACAGGCGGTCTGTCGAATCGTCCGAAAAAGCCTGAAATTTTCGTTTCCAGTCCTCTGTTCCAACAAAACGCAAAAGCCAACACTGCCAGAATCAAAACTTCCACCAGCGCACTAATCAAAACCCGACGTCTCTGTTTCTTTCTACGAATTCTCCTCTTCCGCTCCATCTGCGCCCGTTTGCTTCGCTCATCCATTTAGACTCTCCTTCCATTTTCCACTGCTTTTATACGCTCTTCTTGCTTTCGTCTATTTCTATACTCTGCCACAGCAAAGCACCATCTTTCACCTCAAGCTCCATCCCAGATTTTCTTTTTGTATCGCTGGTATTTTCCATACTACCACATCTCTCTTTATAATTTCTATAAAAATGAAAAAAATAAGAGCAAAGTACACATACGCATACCTTGCTCAGTCCTTTTAGTCAAGCGAATATTCGCAATCCGCTTCACTACTCGCTCATAACCAAATAACTGCTTCGCAGTTTATCAATTAGTTTCAAGACCCTTCTGGCACAAATACGAATTTCTTCTTCTGAAAGCTCCCCGCTTCTGTAACCATCCAGAATACTTTTATGATCATTCTCACTTCCCGGCATGATAATATCATTTCCGGCAGCTGTGCACTTCCATGGAATACTTCCGTCCTTGGGTTCCGTAGTATTCCAGTCCGACATGATCACGCCCTCAAATCCCCACTCATCACGCACAATTCTGGTACACAGATCCTTGCTGTTTGCGGCATGTACCCCATTTACCAGATTATAGGAGGACATAATTGCCACAGGTTTACTCTCCTTTATGGCAATCTCAAATCCACGACAATAAATCTCACGAAGAGCCCTTTCAGAAAGATGAACATCTACTCCCATACGATTATCTTCCTGATTATTGCATGCAAAATGCTTAATCGTTACCCCGCATCCTGCTTTACTCTGAACCCCTTTGGTAACTGCTGCGGCCAGACTTCCTGCAAGCAGCGGGTCCTCTGAATAGTATTCAAAGTTTCGTCCGCACAGGGGATTTCTGTGAATATTCATTCCCGGTGCCAACCAGAGATTGACGCCAAATTTCTCCATTTCCTCAGCTATCATTTCTCCAAACTCTTTCAACAGCTGCCGATTCCAGGACTGCGCCAAAGCTGTACCAACCGGAAAAGCAGTACAGTACTGATAATACGTATCTGCATTTTGGTGAGGCTTTTCTGTTACCAGAAATCCATTTTCCAAAGAACCAAGAACACCGATTCCATAAACAGAATCATTCTCGCGATTTACCTCATAACTTCTTTGCAGTCTGATACCAGCTGGTCCGTCTGCCATGATCAATACCGGAACTCCATATTTTTCATAAAGAGCTTCTGAAGTTTCGCCAGCTGAACCAGGCACTTTAATCCCTGCTGCTCCAAGATTGCTGCTAATACCACCAGTATTTCCGTATAAAAGTGGGATCAATACTTCTACAGGCAGCTCTTCTGCCAGAATTTCCAGCGAGTTTCCCATGGCCAGAGACTCTCGGTCAACATTTCCAGCCTTTTGTTTTCTCTGCAATGCTTCAAACTGTATGGTGGGAAAATCAGCATTTCTACTTTTCTCCAGCTGCTTTTCTGCAGCCTTTACATTCTTCGAAGCTTCCAGTTTTTCAGATAATTCAACCAACGCCTCCAGTTTCTGCGTCTGCTCCAGAACTACATCCTGGTTCACATTTATAAAAGCCTCCAGCTTCAGATTGACTGAATTATTTCCAATCCAGAGACCATACTTTCCTGTTTCCACGATCCAGGCATTTGCATCCTCAAAAAAGCTTGCAATAGTTTTTCCATCAAACAGGATCTTTAACTCCTGTTTTTCTCCCGGCTTTAATACATTTGTCTTTGCATATCCAACCAGGCGATGGTATTCTTTCTCTATCCTACCCCGGGGAAGTGATACATACACCTGTACAACTTCTCTTCCTGCAAAAGTATTTCCAATATTCTCTACAGATACATTTACTGCAATCTTATCCTTGTCAATTTCAATACTGCAAAACTGAATCTTAAAATCTGTATAAGAAAGACCGAAGCCAAAAGGAAAAAGTGGTTTTACACCAAAACTATCGAAATACCGATAGCCCACATAAATTCCTTCTTTATATTCTTCCAATTCCAGATTTCCATTCAGATAACTAAAATTCTCTGCAAATGGCACATCCGCATATTTTTTTGCCCAGGTTGTTGTAAGCTTTCCGCTTGGAACAGCTTCTCCAAGAAGGATCCTTGCAACCGCACGTCCCCCCTCCTGTCCAAGCTGGGAAATATTGAGGATACCTTTTATCCACTGCGCTTTTTCCAGAATATCTGTAAGCTCCACAGGACCACCGGCATTTATAAGCAGAACAATAGGCACACTTCTGCTGTTTAGAAAAAGAATATCTTTCTCTTCTCGTTCACTAAGATAATAGTCACCTTTTTCAAGACGACGATCTTTTCCTTCACCAGAAATACGGCTGATTACATAAACAACAATTTCAGCTTCCTGGATATCCATTTCAGAAACAGGACGCCCCTCCGGCATGATAAATGGATTGGATGCATAGGCATCAAAAGGATTATTTACATGCTTTGCTTCTTCAAGAATTTTCTCTTTCCATATAAGTCTCGCTTTCTGATAGCGATGTTCATAATCATCCAGCCAGTCCCTGCTGGTGATCCGAATTCCGGATTCTTCCATTCCTTCGTAAATGGTAATATTCTGCCTGTTATTTACATCTCCGGAACCAATCCCCCCTTTTACAGTTTTATCCGCACCGATGCCCAGAAGGGCAACCGATGCAGATAATGAAATGGGAAGAATATTTTCATTTTTCAATAGAACAATGCCTTCCTCTGCCGCTTTTTCTGCAAAAGAGCTATGCTTTTTCTCGCAGACAGATATTTCCGGATTCAAAGTCCCACTGTGCTTAAACTGTGTAAACGCCATTACTCTTTGACACCACCAAGGGTAACACCTGCAATAATATACTTGGAAAGAAGCAGGTACACAACAATGATCGGCACGATCGCAACTGTGATCATCATGTAAATTTTACCCATATCAAAATTCATATAATCAGCACCACGAAGAGTAGCGATCAGAATCGGCACCGTCATTTTACTCTTGGACTGGATGATCAGGGCCGGTACAAAGTAGTTGTTCCAGGAACCAACAAATGTAAAAATCGCCTGAACTGCAATTGCAGGCTTCATAATTGGAATCACAATGCGATTAAAGGTATGGAATTCTCCGGAACCATCGATTCTGGCAGCCTCCACAAGAGAAAGCGGCAGAGACGACTGCAGATAACTGTACATAAAATAAAATACAGCTGGAGATGCAATGGAGGGAATGATCAGCGGCAGAAGGGAATCATATAATCCCATCTTCGTAACCAGACGAAGGAATCCCATTGCAGTAACCTGCGTTGGCATTACAAGAATTGCCATGATAAATGTAAAAGCAACCTTTCTTGCCTTAAACTCATAAGCATAAAGACCATATGCCGTAAGGGATGAAAAATATGTACAAAGTGCGGCACTACAGGAAGATACGATCACACTGTTCAAAATTCCCCGAAACATTGGAAAGCTTCCGTCGTTTGCCACGTTTTTCAGATTCTCAAGGAAATATTTTCCTGGAAGTGCTGAGAAACCTTTCTGCAGATCCCCATGAGATCTGGTTGCATTAATTATCAATACGTAAAAGAAGAACAGGCACATAAAAGACAGAAGAATCAGTACGATATGTGCGAAAACTGTTCTGAATTGGCTTCCTGCTTTCTTCTTCATCTTCTTAATCTTCTCCTTTCTTCCTTAGCACGTTTTTTTGCAGCCTTTTTGGAACCATCCGGATCATTATCATTGGTCATGCGATATACGATGAAGCATAAAATACCACTGATAATAAACAGGTAAACAGATAATGCACCAGCCATACCATAGTTCTTACTCTTCAGATGGCTGTTCAGGAACATGATCAGCGTCATAGACGTTCTATCTGGATTACCCTGTCCATTTGTCAGGATCTGTGGTACATCAAACATCTGAAGACCACCAATAATGGATGTAATTAATGTATATGCAAGAATCGGTCTGATCAGCGGCAATGTAATATAATAGAAACGTTGAATACTGTTGCATCCATCCAGGTCAGAAGCCTCAAAAATATCCATACTGATACCCATAACAGCCGCCATCAGCATAATCGTTGTATTTCCAAACCACATAAGGAAGTTCATAAAGCCAATTAAAGATCTTGTTCCAACTACAGATCCCATAAAATCAATAGGGTCTTTAATCCATCCAAGAGACATCAGAATAGAATTTATTGGTCCGTTTGTAGAAAACATAGTAAAAAATAAAAGTGCAAATGCAGATGCCATAATCAGGTTCGGCAGATATATTACCACTTTAAAAAACTGTTTTCCTCTTATTTTCAAACGGGCATCTGTAAACCAGGCTGCCAGAACTAACGCAACCACAATCTGCGGCACAAATCCGATCAGCCACAGAATCAATGTGTTTGCTCCATATTTAAACATATCGGATTTCAGCAGACTGATGTAATTTGCCATTCCAATAAAATTGGGTCCGATTTCTTTAATTCCAGAACGGAAATATTCAAAAAAGCTGTAACGGACCGTATCAACCAATGGAATCAAAGAAAAAATCAAATAGATTATAAAAAAAGGAAGGATAAACAGGTAGCCCCATTTTCCATAATTAATGCTTTTCTTGTTTTTCTTCATAACAGTTCTCCTTTACACACATCTTACAGAACAGGAGAGAATCCTATGTTACAGGATCCTCTCCACGTTCCTTATACCAATTTTCAAATGTCACATGGACATTATTTTTTTAATAGTATTCTGCAAGATGTTTTTGCAAACAAAATCCTCAGAACTATCTACATTATTCCGGCCATTTAACCTCAGAGATCTCAGGATAACGCTCTTTAATAGCAGTCTCAAAGTTTGCCTTTGCTTTATCAAAGTCAACATTTCCCTGGAAATAATCACTGAAGGAGTTCTGGATAAGCTCTACACATCCCTGATCATATGCAGAAAGCGGTGCAATCTTAATGTTCTCTGCAACAGGTGCAAAATATGCAAATGGGTTCTGTCCGCCAAGGAACTCAGAAGAGAAGTTTGCATCATCTGTAGCAGCCTCTGCCATACCACTCTTTGTATTTGTGAAGTCTGAATAATCCTTAGAAATCTTTAACAGGTTGTCTTTGTCTGCAGTCATAGCAAGGATAATGTCTTTTGCATGCTCTGGATTATCAGTACCTGTTGCTGCATGAATGTAAGAACCGCCCCAATTGTATTCCTGCGGAGGATTTGTAACTGCCCATGAGCCTGCATCGCCATCCCAGTTTGGACTTAATGTAAAGTCGATTCCCCATGCCGGAAACAGGAATGCAAATACTTTTGACTGGGAGCCCATAGCTTTGTTCCAGTCATCGTTCCACTGTCCTTTTACAGTAGGGTTAAGGAAACCTGCATCCAGCCACTCTTTTGAATCATTTACCCAATCCATAATCTTCTGGTCAACTGTAATGGTTGTCTCACCAGGCTGTACCCAGGACTGTGCGATGCTGTTTCCATATAAACGGAAGGTGTCTGCATAAGAAGAAAATGTGTAGTAACCTTTCTCCTTCAGTTGAGCAGCAGTCTCTTTCATTGTATCCCAGTCTTTTACTTTCTCGCCTACTTCTGCCGGATCATCTGTTCCAAAAACTTCTTTTGCAATATCACGACGGTATACCAGGGTTCCTGGGCAGCACTGCCATGTAGAACCTCTCTGTACTCCGTCAGAGTCAGAAGCAGTTGTTCTTGTGAAATCGTACTGATCTGCAAGATCTGTATCTGGGTCAATTCCAAGATCTGTAAGCGGCATTGCTACATCTGCATCTTTGTCTGTATATTTGAAAACATAATCGGTCTCAGTTAAGAAAATATCTACTTTATCATCATCAGATGCATCAGCCTGATTCAGAAGCGCCTCATCAAGCTTCTGCTGGTAAACACCATCCTGGTTTGGGTTGATGATCCAATGGATCTCAGTTCCGTCTTTTAAGGTTGTAACAGTTCCATCGCTGGAAGTGGACTCAACTTCTGGATAAATAGCCTCCAGACGTGTACGGAACTCATCGTTCCAGGAATAGATGTTAATAACCTTTCCCTCTTCTCCTTCTGCATGTGCTACGGTTGCTATTGCAGCCATACCGGTAACTGCCATAACAGCTGTAAGTAACATAGATACTGCTCTCTTCTTCATATAAAAGATCCTCCTTTTTTGAGCATTTTCTTAATGCTGTATCTCTTTGGTGCAATAAATATACCATTTTTATTTTTGACATTATATTATTTCTCTTAACAAAATATCAGATTCATGTCATAATATAAAAAATGACACATTTTTGTTTTGGAGGGGATTACATGGCAATATCAAAAGACTGGTACAACACAGAATTTGAAGAAAACGAAACTGAATCCAAGCACAGGCCGCCTTCTGTTGAATATTCCTTTTATACGGCAGTAAAAACCGGAGATATGGAAACTGTCATACAGAACTGTAATGCAGATTCTTTTACGAATCTGGAGGGAACCGGAGTCCTTTCCAGAAACCCTGTCACGAATCTGAAATACCACTTTGTGGTTACAGCTGCGATGCTTACCAGATATTGCATTGACGGAGGGATGGAGGCAGAGCAGGCCTACCGGCTTAGTGACTTTTACATTTTAAAAATGGATTCCTGCACTTCCCTGCGACAGATTGCAGACCTTCACCACACTATGGCAAAGGATTTTACCGGAAAAATGATCCTGCAAAAAAAATTATCCGTACTTTCCAAGCCAGTTATGCAGTGCATTGATTACATCTATGCTCATATAAAGGACCGTATCACCATAGAAGACCTTGCCTGCCACACCGGTCTTTCCCAGAATTATCTATCCAGGGTATTCAAACAAAATCTTGGAATTTCCATCAGTGACTACATAAGGGAGAAAAAAATAGAAAAAGCCACACATCTTCTTCGCTACTCGGACAAAGCAGTAGTTGACATCGCCAATTACCTATCCTTCTCTTCCCAGAGTCACTTTATTCAGGTATTCGAAAATTTCACTGGTCTGACTCCAAAAAAATATAGGGATAGGTATTATAAATCCATGTGGTAAGCTGACCTAGAGCGTGTTTGAAAAAAGCTTTCTGCATGATGTGCGTCACAATTTGTGGAAGATTTTGTCCGGATGAAGGCGCCGTAGCGGGCTACGGCAACTGAATTCGGGCAAAATATACCGCAAAGTGGGGCGTGCAGATTGCGGGAATGATTTTTCAAACAGGCTCTAGCACGTAAGGCTCCTGCAATGCATAATTCTCCGCCTTACATAAAAAGACCGGATATTCAGGAATAACCTTTATTTATGCATTGTTATTCCTGAATATCTGGTCATTTTTCTAATTCTTTATCCAGATTAGTTCAAAATAATATTAATTTCATGTACTTTTTCCAAAGTCAGTTTTTCTATTTCAGAGCGCTTCAGGCGAGCCTGCCTGCCGCCTTCTGCCGACAGCAAAGTACCATCACAAAAGGCTTCTTTTATCTGCACTCTATTCCATTCTTTTTTCTCCCTGTTAAAAATATGAATGGAAAATTTCCTTCCGGCAAATTCTATTTTCAAGGAAGCTTTTCCTTCCTGATCGTACTGCTCAGGCATAAGTGCAGGTGCTATCACCATATCGCCCAGCTGGCCTTTTACTCCAAAAACTTCTGTTATCATGGTCAGCATATACCAGCTTGCAGCTCCGGTCAGATATGCGTATAAGCCTCTTCCCTGATTATCGAAATATTCCGGGATTCCCGGGTACATTTTGCTGCGTTCAAAATCCATTGCAGTATCAAGCAGAGTCTGAAGAACTTTGTATCCTTCTTTGGCGTGACCGGTTTTGTACAATGCATTGGCATACATAACTGCCATATGGGAAAAGACGGCACCATTTTCCTTTTCTCCATATGCAAATCCAAACATTCTTCCCAGGTCAAATTTTTCCTCTTTGAAATCTGTATTCAGGCGGTAGCCGCCGGCTTTCCTGTCATACAGATATGCATCTGCACTCCTGCAGATTGCCTGGATCTGTTCCTCTGTAGCGGTACCACTCATGACAGCAAATACCTGTCCGGTAAGCATCATTCGGGTGTTACACTCTGCACCGGCTTTATTGTCGGTTTCATCTGAAACCGCGCTATATTCTACTTTTCTTCCATGATTATCATAATATCCATTAAACCAGCCTTTATCCCCATCCTGGATCCATTCATTTTTCCGAATATTTTCCACGAGCCAGTCTGCTTTTTCTTCCAGATTGCTGCATACCATTTTCAGAGAAAGCACTACTTTATTTCCACTGAGATTATGGGCACTCAAATCAGTATATTGCTTCAAAACCTTCTGTTTTTTCTCAGGGTTTTCATATAACTGTTTTCCACAGGCAAACAGACATTCCATTTCTTCTGCAAGCTCAATCCTGTTAATTCCCTGAACACTCTCTATTTCTCTAAGCACATAAGCGATATCCTTCAAATTTCCGGCATAAGCACAGGTAAAGGCCACACTCTCACCTTTTTCCCAGGCCATGTCTAAGGCATCATTCCAGTCTGCTCCATGCAGACACATTTCATTATGATCTCCCACATCAAAAAATGCGCACAGATTTTGAAGAAGAATATGTTCCAGAACAGTTCCATGATATATTTCATTAGCATCTGTTTTCTGTAAATTACCATAACTGCTGTTCCATTCTTCATCATGAGCTGTTCCGCGTTTTGACTGAAGATCCTTAAAATATGGAATCTTCTCAAATAAAACATCAAGATCCCCGGTCTGATCCAAATAAAGCTTCGTAGTTACAAACGGCCAAAAGCTATGATCCATCCATACACGGGTAATATTATTCCTGTCTGCAATAAATTCTCCCTGACCACTTCCTATAATTGTGGCATTTGTTCCATCAATACGAACACCTCCATAATTATCAATGATCATCTGTCTTACCTCAGATGGCTCCATGATCAACAAGGCAAGGCAATCCTGCCATAAATCGCGCCAGCCGCGTCCCCCTTTTCCATAATCATGATAGGGGAGAAAAGAACATCCATAAATTCTTCTGAGGATTGGCTGGAAACAGATCCATTTCAGATAATTATCCGCATCTTCGCTTCCAGTTTCAAACGCTACATTAACCTTCCGAATCCAGTGTTCTTTTACTTCTTCCAGCATATTCCGTACCTGGGAGCGGGTCCTGCAGCCAGAAGTCAACGACTCTATCCATTTAGAAGTTTTTGCCGGATCTATTGCCTTTTTATCTGTATTTTCCTTTCTTGGGAACTGCTGCTCACCGGCATCTGCAATCCCACATAGTAAAATATAACCAGCTGTTTCCCTTGGTTTCAGTGTTTTCCGGCTGAATCGGATGCCTCCAACAGCCTCTTTTCCCTGAAGTTCTGTTCCAGAGGGTTTTCCGGGCTTATTAATTCTTACTGCCTCTGGATTCAGAAAGGTTCCGCCTTCTCCTATAAACTCCTCCACCGTAGGATAAAATGACTCCGGCTTCTCTCCGTTTTCATCTGAACCGTATACAAAATATGTAGTATTATTTTTCTGATGTCCCCGCTCGTCAAAGGACAAAACCGGGGTTACTTCCACACCATAATCGGTGGTCCGAATTCGGTGGAGAAGGGAGGTAACATGGCGGTGATCTCGAAGATTATCTGCACTTCTTCCATATACCGGAATTGCACCTGTTGGCACAATTTCCACTTTTTTTTCGGAAATATTTGTGATTTCCACATATTCTACTTCCATGTCCCCAGAAATTGTAACAAAAGATGTTACTTCTGCCTGAAGACCATATTTTTGTGATTTTCGGGAAATCTTCTGCCACATAAAACCAGCTTCCAGTGTGCTTTCGTCCTGCTTATCTGTAAATTTCTGAAATTCCTGTTCTGCAGAATTTCCACAGACAGACCAACAGCCCAGAAGCTTCGGATCTGCTCCAGACAGAGCAGTATCACATGCTTCTGTGCTTTTATATACCTGACACCAGAAATTTCTGGTATTTCGGTTGTTATGCAGGTTTTCAATACTTACAGGCTCAAGAAGGAAATGATTCTGATCCGTTTTGCTGTCACCTCCCAGATTAGGGGTGATACTGGATTTCAGTCCTTTTTCTCCCGCCATAGGCAGATACAGACCGCTATAATTTTCCGGATCATGTATAATAAAGCTTCCGTTTTTATCCTGAAATTCTATATGTTTCATCAATGTTTCTCGCTTTCTGCCTGCGTCCACCCACCAGGCCTACTAAATTTTTACGACAGATACAATTCAACCTCAGTTTCAGCAGTCAGCTTCTCCTGTGGAATATAATTATCTTTTAACTCTTCACCGTTTACAGTAAGTTTCTTAAATCCACTCTCTGCATGTCCCGGATTTTGCACTTTAATGTGCAGGTGACAGCCGCGGAAATCTTTTTCGACTTCAAATCCATCCCATTCTTTCGGTATGGACGGTGCGATACGAAGACCATAGAAATCAGGACGCATTCCAAGAATACCTTCCACACATCCTACCATAACAGTAGACGCAGTTCCAGTAAGCCAGTGTACATGAGAACGGCCAAAATTCGGACTTGCTTTCCCCTCTGTAAACTGACCATAGCAATATGGCTCAAGCCTGCGGATCTCCGCCTTATCATTCTGTGCAGCCGGAGCATTTTCCATAAAGTAGCCAAATGCTCTTTCTCCATGTCCCATTAATGCTTCTGCCAAAATGATCCATCCCTGTGACTGAGAAAAAATTCCTGCATTTTCTTTTGTTCCTGCATTATAAATTACAGCCAGTGCACCGTCAAAAGCATGTGCGTGATATGGGGGATCCATAAGAATAGCACCATACTCTGTATTCAGTCTTTCATAAACCTGCTCAAGTGCCAGTTCTGACTGCTCCTTTGTTGCAAGCCCACTGATCACAGCCCAGCTCTGGGGATTCAGCCACATATTTGCTTCCGGATCTGTACGCTGTCCGATTATTTCTCCTGCTTCTGTAAAACCGCGGATAAACCGGTCTTCATTCCAGCAAAGCTTTTCAATCAGTTTCCCAAGCTCTTCCTGGCTTTTTTCCAGATATGAGATATATTCTTCATCTTTTTCGTAAGCCGCAAACTCCTTCAAAATGGTCATTGCATAATAAAACTGCAAAGCTACAAAAGTAGATTCTCCATCTTTTCCAAGCCTCAGGCAGTCGTTCCAATCTGCATAAAGTCCCGCCGGCATTCCATGTTTTCCAAGATGTTCCATCGAGAACTGGATCGCACGTTTCAGATGCTCATATACTGTTCCTTCATCTTTATTGGCAAATGGGATTACCTCATCAATAAAATCTACATTTCCTGTCTCTGACACATACTTATATACAGTTGGAAAAAGCCATAGAGCATCGTCAGCACGATATGCCGGATGCCCTGTTTCCTGTACATAAGAAGCATCGTCCGGCGTATCCTCATGTCCTGGATTGTGGGTGAATTTAACAAGAGGCAGACCACCACCATTATCTACCTGGGCAGACAACATAAAACGGATCTTATCCGCTGCCATTTCAGGTGCCAGATGGATCACGCCCTGAATATCCTGCACAGTGTCGCGGTATCCATATCCATTGCGCAGACCGCAGTAAGTAAAGGATGCTGCTCTGGACCAGATAAAAGTCATAAAACAGTTGTAAGCGTTCCATGTGTTGATCATGGTATTAAATTCATTACTTGGAGTTTTTATCTGAAAATGTGAAAGCTGTCCATGCCAGTAACTGATCAGTTCTTCCAGTTCCCTTTCGCAAACCTGCTGGCAATTTTGGTCATAACGCGCAACAATCGCTTCTGCCTCGTCATTTTTTTTCATACCTACAAGAAAAGCCATCTCTTTCTTTTCTCCCGGGGCAAGCTTTAACACTGCTGTCAATGCACCACAGCTGTTTTCATTATAATTTCCCTCACAATTAAGCTTGCCGTCAATTACTCCTACCGGGTTTCCATAACCGTGATATCTCCCCAGAAATGCTTCTTTTTCACCGCACCAGGAATCCACTGGCACGCCGGCCAGACCCAGGAACCGATTTGTCACATCTTTGTTATCTACCTTTTCCCCTTCATCAAGACGATCCAGATTTGCATGGATCATCTGGCGTACACGGTTTCCTCTGAAAACAGTTTTGGTAATATACTGGGAATACTGCAGATTTACCTGATCCTGCTCATAGTTGCTGTTGTTGGTAAATTCCGCATATCCGGTTACATTAATTTCTCTTTCCTTATCAGAACAGTTCTCCACACAAAGGCTCCACACCTCATAAGACTGTCCCAGGGGTACATAATACCTAACCTCAGAATGAATACCGCTGTAATCTGCCATCATCCTGGTATAAGCAGTACCGTGGTGACATTCACTTTTATATTTTTCAAGATCCTTTCCTACAGGCTGCCATGACGCTGACCAAAAATCTTTCGTTTCATTGTCCCTCAGATAAATATATCTTCCCGGCTCGTCAAACTGATTAAAAACATAACGTAAAATTCTTCCGTTAGCACCAGACTTTACAAAGCTGTATCCGCCTGCATTATTGGACACAATGGCACCATATTCAGGATCTCCCAGATAGTTTACCCAAGGCGCTGGTGTATCTGGTCTGGTAATCACATATTCTCGTTTCTTATCATCAAAATATCCATATTTCATCCCTGCACACTCCTCCTGGTCTTTATATTGACCCGATTTTCCCATATGATATCTCATATGATAAAAAACATATACCAAAACTCACTATAAAATATCAAAATTATGACATGAAAAAAAGCACCCACCTCGCGGTGAGTGCTCTTCATTTTCATCTATTAAGCTAACTTGATCGGGTTGATCTTCACTCCAGGACCCATTGTCGGAGCAATAACAACGCTCTTTAAATACTGTCCTTTCAGTGTGCTAGGTCTAGCCTTTACAATAGCTCCAATCAGCGTCTGGAAGTTGTCGCTTAACTGCTCCTCAGTAAAGGAAGCTTTACCGATCGGCACATGGATAATGTTTGATTTGTCAAGACGATACTCAATCTTACCAGCTTTGATATCATTGATAGCCTTTGTAACATCCATAGTTACTGTACCAGCCTTCGGGTTAGGCATTAAACCTTTCGGTCCAAGTACACGACCAAGACGTCCAACAACACCCATCATATCTGGAGTTGCAACAACAACGTCGAAGTCAAGCCATCCCTCGTTCTGGATCTTCGGAATAAGGTCCTCAGCGCCAACGAAATCAGCACCTGCAGCCTTAGCTTCCTCAGCTTTTGCATCCTTAGCGAATACAAGAACGCGAACAGTTTTACCTGTACCGTGTGGCAGAACTACTGCACCACGGATCTGCTGATCTGCATGACGTCCATCGCAGCCTGTGCGGATATGAACTTCGATAGTCTCGTCAAATTTGGCAACAGCAGCTTTTTTAACTAAGCTGATAGCTTCATTAGTATCGTATAATGTTGCGCGGTCAACTGCCTTAGCAGCCTCCACGTATTTCTTTCCTCGTTTCATTTCTATAACCTCCTGTGGTATTTGCGGGGAAAAGCCCTCCCACTTACTATTTGTGATTAATCAACTACTTCAATTCCCATACTTCTTGCAGTACCAGCAATCATGCTTGCTGCTGCTTCGATGGATGCTGCATTTAAGTCTTTCATCTTAAGCTGAGCGATCTCCTCAACCTGAGCTTTTGTAACTTTAGCAACTTTTGTTTTGTTCGGTACGCCGGAACCGGATTTGATGTTTGCAGCTTTCTTAAGAAGAACTGCAGCCGGCGGAGTTTTGGTTATGAAGCTGAAACTTCTATCTGCATAAACAGTGATTACCACAGGAATGATCATACCATCCTGATCTGCTGTTCTCGCATTGAACTCTTTTGTAAACTGAACGATATTTACACCGTGCTGTCCAAGAGCCGGACCTACAGGTGGTGCTGGAGTTGCTTTACCAGCGGGAATCTGTAATTTGATATATCCTGTTACTTTCTTTGCCATTTTCGGCACCTCCTATGTGGTATTGGCGGGGGTATGTCCCTCCCACGATATTGTGTTACCTTTGTCTGTTACATTTTCTGAACTTCTGCGAAACTGATCACAACCGGTGTTTCGCGTCCAAACATCTCTACATTGATCGTTACAAGCTGTTTCTGCGGATTGATGGCAGTCACAACACCTGTAGTCTCTTTCCAGGCTCCGCCTGTTACTACTACGGTATCGCCCTCAGCGAAGTCAACGCGGACAGTCTCATCTTTGATGCCCAGCGGCTTCATTTCCTCTTCTGTGAGCGGTACAGGCTTGGATCCCGGACCAACAAACCCAGTCACTCCACGGGTATTCCGGACAACATACCAGGTATCGTCGTTCATGACCATGTTGATAAGAACATAGCTTGGGAACATTTTTCTCTGGACCTGCTTGGAAACACCATTACGCATCTCCACAACGTCTTCCAGAGGAACCCGTACTTCCAGAATCTGATCCTCAAGATGTCGGTTTTCAATTGTCTTCTCAATGTTGGCCTTTACCTTGTTCTCATAACCGGAATAGGTATGGACAACGTACCATTTTGCTTCTGACATACAATCACCTTTGTCCTTATTTGATTAAAAGATTAATGCATTCCAGAATGCCTGCATCCATCACACTGATGATCGCACCGAGAATTACGGTTATGACAATAACAACAACTGACTGTTTCATCAGTGTATCGCGGTCTGTCCAGACAATTTTGTTGAACTCTGCCTTCAGCCCCTGGAACCAGGATTTTTTCGGCTCCTTAGCCTTGGCGGTCTTGCCTGCAGATTTTTCTTTTTCTTGCATAGCCTAACCTCACAATCTAAAGTGACTATTTTGTTTCCTTGTGCATTGTGTGTCTCTGGCAGAACTTACAATATTTCTTGGTTTCCATTCTCTCAGGATGGTTCTTTTTCTCCTTGGTCATATTGTAGTTACGCTGCTTGCACTCTGTACATGCTAATGTAATCCTAACGCGCACAACTTCCACCTCCAGTGTTTTCATTTGCATGGTCTTAAATCAGCCTTTTCGGTGTATCCGCCACCGTTTTTCGGCATAAAAAAAAGACCTAACTTCCATGTCGCTTGTACAGTTTACCACACAGCGGACATATCCGTCAAGTCTTTTGCATATAATTCTTAAGGATTTTTTGACTAAAAATAAGCTCCAATCCATGCTGGATAGCAGCAAAAGGCAGTAGTGTCACAGAAGCTCTGTAAAGCCCTTGGGCGGCAAAGAAAAATCACTTTCCATGCACACTGAGAAAATATAATTCTCAAATTCCATTGTCCTGAAAAAGCCTGGTCTTTTCGGTGATTTTCCCAGAACAAAGCCCTGATCTTTTCGAATGATCTCGAAAGAATCAAGCGGAAGGCTCATCCCCCTGCCTGTCATTTTCATATAACTTTCCTTTAAGGTCCAAAGTGTAAAAAAAGCTTTGCCCGGGTCAGAAGCAGCTTCTATATATTCCCGCTCTGTCGAATGGAAATAATGCTCCGCAATTTCCAGAGGCGCATTGACATTCCGCTCAATGTCGCATCCCACTTCATCATCCGACACCACTCCCACCACATAGTCTCCGGCATGGGAGATATTAAAATGGAGATGATCCGCCACAGGCTTCCCATTTTCGGAATATTTCAGGCTGCTTTCGGAAAGTCCGTTCCCATTCAGGATCTTCCGGATCATAATTCCTGCGCCCAGACTCCTTTTTCGGTCATCCGGCTGAAGATACCGGATGACCTTCTTTCTTCTCTCTGGTCCAACTTGTTCCAAAAGACTTTCATTCTGCAAGGGATCCTCAAGAGTATTGATATTGATTCTATATAATTTTATCATTTCTTACTATAAAAAGCACCGGGTAGCAACTGTAGATTCCCCAGGCCTGCTCCAGACAGGCTGCTGTTCACTTCGCTTACAGCAATACGCAGCAATCATGCAAAGCATGATTGCGCGCCGCAATTCTCGAGTTTTCTGTGAACTTTTTGTCCAAAAAGCACCTCGCGGAATGTTGCCTGTGACATGCAATGCGCTTCGCCATGCACGAATTCAGCCTTTATTTCTTCTCAATATTAATCTTCTGATCAAATCCGGTAAGGCTGAAAACATCGTACACTTCATCAGAAACATTTACAATCCTGAAGCCTTCCTTGCCTGCCATCTTCTTATAAGCGGCGATTACCAGACGAAGTCCGGCAGAAGAGATATATTCCAGGTTTGCAAAGTCAAATACCAGGCTGGTTGTACCAGGATCAAGTGCTGACAGCTCCTTTTCCAGCTGCGGTGCAGTCTGGGTGTCAAGCCATCCTGTGATCTCCATAGTTACCTTGCTGCCCTCTGTCTTACTTACAATTTCCATTACAATTTCCTCCTTTAAGTTACAGGAAACACGCTCAACGGGTTTCCGGGGTTATCACGCAGCAGGCCCAGGAGGGGACTTCCAACACGAGTTCCCACCCTGCCCACTGAGTAAACCAGTTACTGTCCAGCTGTATGTAAAACTTCATCTGTGGGCAGTAACTTTGTTCCATCATCAATCAAAAAATGCAAGTCTGTCAAGTGCCTCAATAGCGCTTTCCAGATATCTGTCATCTGTAACCGGCCATTTGTAATCCAGTCTGTAAAGAACCTGTGCTGTAAACCGGTTGCTGTAATCCAGGGTATAGATCTCATTTTCATTATGAGCCGTATACGCGATCAGTCCGGAAACAACATCCGAATCATCACTGTTCTTTGCAAATTCTTTTACTGCAGCCTCAAACTCTTCATCACTTACAATGTCAATGTCAAATCCATGGCTCCGCATTGCATAGATCAGATCCGCCATATAGATATGATGGCTGTTGCAGGCGTGGAATACGGTAAATCTCCGGTCTGTCTGCACCAGTTTCAACACTGCAAGTGCAGTAGAATCAATTGGTGAAAATTCTGTAACTTCGTGCATAGCCCCAATTGGGAATTTACCAACTGCCTCATATCCTCTCAGGCTTCGCAGGAATCCGTTTGTAATAAAGTTGATCTGGAATTCACCATCTGAATTTCGGCTCATCAGATTTCCTACACGGATAACCTTTCCGTCAAGCCCACTGGAAACAGCTTCCAGTACAGCTCTCTCTGCAAGGAATTTTGTGCGGATATATTCATTTGTGATGTTCTGTCCAATATACAGATCGTTTTCATTAAAGACTCTGGACATTGGCGGAACACCATCGGAACCTTCTCCGGCAACAGAAACAGTAGAAATCTGGATCAGTCTGCGTCCACTATTTTTACAGAATTCAATCAGATTTTCCACTCCGTGTACATTTATCTTCTCCAGTACATCACCAGCTGCAAAATGCTTTACGCAGGCTGCGCAGTTAATAATGGTGTTAAATTTGTAATCTGCAAATTTCTCCACCTGTTCTTTCGAGGTAATATCGCCATCCACACAGATAATACGCTCTCCAAACAGTTCCTGGCACGGATTATCGAAGTAATACATCAACATATGCATCATTCGTTTCTCCATGGACTCATATTTACCCTTACGTACCAGACAGTAAACCTTACCGTCATAATTATCCAGGTAAGCCTTCAGAACATGAATTCCCAGGAAGCCGGTTGCACCTGTGATCATGATATCACCAATTTCTTCCTTTGTCACCTGGTTTACGTTTTCTTCTACATTTCCGCTGATCACGCTCTGGATCCGGTTATAATTGTAGCTGGAGAATTCGTTCTCACTCTGCGGATTTTCAAATGCCTCACTGTTATCCACGATTGCAGAAAGCTCACGGATGGTCGGATATTTGAAAATGTCTGCATATACAATGGAAATATTCTTGGAAAGGCACATAACAGCAACTTTTGATGCAGTAAGTGAGGAGCCTCCAAGTTCGAAGAAGTTGTCCTCAATTCCTACTTTTTCAATGCCAAGTGCTTTTTCAAATATCTCGCAAAGTGCAATCTGGACAGCGGTAACAGGCTCCACATAGGCTGTGCTTGCTGTGGTGGTTACTTCTGGTACCGGAAGCGCCTTTTTGTCTATCTTTCCGCCAGGAGTCACCGGCATTTTCTCAAGATGGACAAAGAAGGATGGCATCATGTAATCCGGAATCAGCGGGTTCAGGAACAGTTTCAGCTCATCTTCCGGAATGATTTCACCAGTATAATAAGCTGTGATATATTTGTTTCCGCCTTTTTCGATCACTATAACAGCAGCATTCTTCACCTTATCGTGCTTCAGAAGAGCTCCTTCGATCTCACCAAGTTCAATACGATATCCTCTTATCTTTACCTGGGAATCGATTCTTCCGATATATTCAATATTTCCGTCACCTTTCATGCGGACCATATCACCGGTTCTGTAAAGACGTTTGTCCTCGTCACATACGGAGAACGGATTTTCCACAAATACGGAAGCCGTCTTCTCAGGAAGATTGTGATATCCTCTTGCAATCTGACGTCCGGCATGGCAAAGCTCACCAGAAGCGCCTACCGGAAGCCGTTTCATATTTTCGTCCACAATGTAGCTGCGGATATTCCGCTGTGACTTACCGATCGGGATGTTGTCGTACTGTTTGTCAACCCAGAACTCTGTGGAGGAAACAGTATTCTCCGTTGGACCGTAGCCATTGATCATCTGGTAAGTTCTATCCCGGTAATATTTGAACTTCTCACCACCCAGGGTGACAAATTTCAGGCTCGGAGCATCGTCAAGAAGCTCTGCAACCAACTCGCCCATCTGAGTTGGGAAGGTAGCTGTGGTAATTTTTTCTTCTTTTATGAATTTTCCAACAGCAACCGCATCTTTTCGTATGCTCTCTGGCAAAATGTACAGTACTGCGCCTGCAGTAAGCGGAGCAAACAGGTCGATCACGGATGCATCGAAGCAGAAGCTTGCAAACTCTGCCACAATATCATCTGGTGTCAGTTTTCTTGTCATAAGGATATACTCGATCAGGTTCAGCAGGTTCCGCTGTTCAAGCATAACACCTTTTGGTTTTCCGGTGGAACCGGATGTGTAGATCATATAAGCCAGGTTCTCTGGTTTCGGAGCTGTGAGCTCTACAGAAAGTGCAAAGTCTTTGGATTCTGCTGCCACGTCATCCAGGCTGATCACATTCTGGTCGTAGAAGCCTACCAGACTGCGGTAACGGTCTATTACAAGCAGGTTTTCTGCCTCGGAATCCTTCAGCATGTACTCAATTCTGCTCTGCGGATATTCCGGATCCAATGGAACATACGCACCGCCGGCTTTCATAACACCGATATAAGCTACGGCATATTCCTTTGTTCTTCCGCACAGAATACCTGCAACCTTTTCCCTGCCAAAGCCATTTTGCGTAAGCTTCTGAGCAACATAATCTGACATATGGTCCAGTTCTTTATAGGTAAGCTCGCCCATTCCGTCTTTTACCGCCGGTCTGTCCGGATATTTTGCAACAGCTTCCCTGAACAGGTCTACAAAGGTCTTTCCGGCATGGGAAGGATCATCTTCCATTTTGGTTTCTTCCTCAAACATCAGTCTGATGTCTGCCGGCTCGTATTCTCTCAGGATTCCATCTGCCGTTGTTTCCAGGTTATCTGCAAGGTATTTGATGGTTTCCTCGTTGTACATGTCGCCTCTGTACTCAATCTCAAAGACAAACTTATTTCTCTCAATTGAAATACTGATGGAAACAGGTGCCTTTGCCGCATTCAGCTGAACAGGTTCTTCCTGCGCATATTCCCCGCCGATATTATCAAAGGCGAAGTTGTCGCCCTGATAGATCACCATGGCATCTGCCTTGATGTTGAACTCATGGCTGATCTGGGAGAACGGATAAATATCGTTGTTCATGGAATTAATCAGCTGCTGCTGGACAGCATTCAGGCAATCCGCAGTGCTTCCTGAGAAATCACAGTAAACGGGAAGAGTCTTTACCAGCATACCCACGGTATCGGAAAGTCTGGAATCGTTTCTGCCGTGGTAAATAGTGGTAAATACCGCATCCTTCCTGAAATTGTATTTTCCAAGAGTAATACCAAAAGCAGAGATAAAGAATACATTCTCTGTAATTCCGTGCTTCTTACAGAATGCCTTCACGTCCTGTACGGAGAACTCACTGGTCTCACGATGATACATCTCTGCGGTTGGAGCTGCTCCGCTCTTGTCTGGATAGAAGTTGATGCTTCCGCCCGCATTTTCAAAAACGGATTTATAGTAGTTCTCTGCATTCTTATAAGCATCACTTGCCAGAGCATCCCTGTTATCAAGGGCCAGATCATAGGAAGTATACTCTTCCACTTCCAGCTTTTCTCCGCTGTAAGCCCTGTTAATGTCGTTCAGGATAATGCCCAGGGAGGTACCATCTGCAACAATATGATGAATGTCAAGGAACAGATAATTTCCATCACAGGTTCTGTGAATCTCAAAGCGGAAAAGCTGTTCATTAAACAGCATGTACGGACGAACCAGAGTTTCCCGGTTCATTCCATTTATAATCTGCGTCTTATAAGTGAAAGCATCATTACGTTTCTGAAGGACTTCTCCTTCGTCGCTCATAAAGAGACGGGTTTTCAGGTAAGGATGAGCTGCAACGGTGCTGTCAATTGCTTCTGCCAGCTTATCCAGGTCAACCTTTTTGTCAAGCTTCAGAAGATATGGGATATTGTAAATGGTGGATCCCATATTGGCTGTACACTCGATGAAAATTCCCTCCTGGGTATTGGTGAGAGGATAATTTTCCTGGATTTCCCTCTTGGTTTCTTTTCCGGCAGTCTTCACAAAGCCCTCTAACATCTGAATAGTTGGGTGATCCTTGATGTCAGATGTTTTTATCACAATGTCAAAAGCTTTAGAAATAAGGATATTCAGCTTAATAGCAGTGATAGAGGTCAGTCCTGCCTCGTAAATATCTGTGGTAATGCCGAATTCGGTATAGCCAAGAACCTCAGCAATACAGTCAAACAGCTTCTGCTGGGTCTCATTCTCCGGTTTCACGATCTCTTCCACTTTTCGCTCTGGCAGTGGAAGGGCTTTTTTGTTTACCTTCTGATTCTGGTTCAGCGGAATCTTGTCGATCTGCATGGTAACTGCCGGAACCATGTATGGAGGCTTGGTTTCTTTGATGAAATCATTTAACTTATTTATGTCAACCTGACCGTCAGATACTACATAAGCTGCAATATATTTTCCGCCGCCATTTGGATCGTCAAAAGCCACTACGGTTGCATCCTTTATGCCTTCGTATCTTCTTATGACCTCCTCAACCTCGGAAAGCTCAATTCTAAAGCCTCTGACCTTAACCTGGGAGTCTTTTCTTCCAATGATCTGGATGTTTCCATCCGGAAGATATCTGGCAACATCACCGGAATGATACAGGACTTCATAACCTTCTGCATCGTCATAAATATTCTTCGTATAAACTTCCGAAGTTTTCTCCGGTTTATTCAGATAGCCTCTGGAAACCTGCCATCCGGAGATCATCAGTTCACCGCAGGCACCGTATGGAAGCAGATGACCAAACTTATCGGCTATATAAAGCTTGAAATTATCAAGCGCTTTTCCGATTGGAATATTTGAATAATATTTATCCACTTCAAATACAGTTGTAAAAATTGTGCACTCTGTAGGACCATACGCATTAAAGAATTTATAATCCTTCGGCGGTTCCATAGGAACAAGCTTCTCTCCACCTATGGAAAGATATTGCAGACTCTCGCAGCTCATTTCCATCGCAAACTGTCTTCCCACCTGTGTAGTCATAAAGGAATGGGTAACGCCATTCTCTTCAAAATAACGCTGAAGTGCAATAAAATCAAGACGGATTTCTTCCGGAATAATGTGAAGCTCTGCACCGTTTGCAATTGCACCGTAAATATCCATCATGGAAGCATCAAATCCAAAGGACGCATAAGCTGCTATTTTGGAGCTGTGATCTACCTGGTAATACTTTTTGTACCAGTGGCAGAATGCAGTGATATTTCCATATTCCAGCATACAGCCTTTCGGCACGCCGGTGGAGCCGGAAGTGTACAGTAAAATAAACAGATCATGAAGCTCTGGCTTCTTAAGTTCCACATCACGCTCTTCCAGCTGTGGGATCTCATCTGTAAATAAAACAGGTCCCTGATAGCCGTCTACCAGCGGCAGAAGCTCTCTGTCTGCGATCAAAAGCTTAGCAGCAGAATCCTCCAGCATGTACATCAGGCGGTCTTTCGGGTAAGTAGGGTCAAGAGGCTGGTATGCCGCACCGGCTTTGATCACGCCCATTGGTGCGATGGCCATGTATTCGCAGCGGGGGATCAGAATGGAGACTACATCCTCCCTGCCGATTCCCTGGGATGCAATATATTTTCCAAGTCTGTTGCTGAGCTCGTCCAGTTCTTTGTATGTATATTTCCGGTCTTTAAATACCACTGCGGTGTGGTCTGGAATGGTCTCTGCCAATTCAGCGAACATGTCAGAAATGGTTTTGCTTCTGTCAAATTCGTTTTCTGTATGATTGAATTCTGCGATCTTGTTTACCCCACTCTGAGAGATCACAGAGATTTCAGAAACATATTTTGTTTTCAGCATGGAGCTCATGGCAGCTTCATAGGAATCCAGGATTCCGTCAATAAAGGCCTGGCTGTACATGTCGCTGCGGTATTCTGCTGTAAGCACATAAGTGTGGTTGTACTCTCTTACCTGGATCAGCAGAGGCATTTTGGCCATATCCAGGGAAAGGTCGTGGCCTCTGGCAATGGTGTCTCCAATTGGATAATCGTCGCTTAACTCTGCCTGGTATGCAAAGGTAAGATCCGAATTCAGCCCGTATTTTGCACAAATATCGGAAAATGGGAAAATATCGTTTGCCATGGAGGACAGCATCTGCTCGGAAAGCTCTGCCATATACGCCTGTACGGTGGTCTTCGGGTCGAATTTGCAATAAACAGGAAGGGTTTTTACCAGCATGCAGACTGTGTTTTCAAGCCTGGAATCGTTTCGTCCATTATAAATAGTAGACAACAGACTGTCCTCTGCATTGGAGTATTTTGCCATAAGGATGCCGAACAGACCTGTAAATAAAATATTCGGGGTAACACCCAGCTTCTCGCAATAGGAAAGAATGGCCTCTTCTTTCAGGCCCATGGTCTTCTCCAGATAACCTTTTTCAGGAGCTTTTCCATTCAGGTCTGGCATAGGGAGGGATTCCGTTTCAATTCCTTCAAAAATACTGTCATAATATTTCTCAGCTTTTTTGTATTTGCCCTCTTTCATCTGCTGTTCTTCGTCAAGGGCCGCATCAAATCCGGTATAGGACTCTTTTTCCAGTTTTTCACCCATATAGGCCTTATTGATATCCTCGAAAATGATATCATAGGAGTTGCCGTCAGCAATAATATGGTGGAAATCAGTAAAGAGGTATTTCTTATCTTCTGTCACATAAATTGCCACACGAAGGAGACGTCCCTTTTCCAGCTTAAACGGACGTACAAGGCTTTCCTTCTGGCTGGCAAATTTCTCATTTGTGGTCTCGATCACTTCCGGCACAAATGTCTCATTTCCAGGGCGCTGTACCATCTCCCCATTATCGTCAAGATATACCTGTGTGAGCAGATAGGAATGGGCGCTTACCATTCTGGCAATTGCATCGGATAATTTCCGGGTATCCACTGTTGGATCCAGTTCAAAAAGGAAGGGGATATTGTATACGGTACTCTCAGGATTTTTGCTGCATTCTGCAAAAATACCCTTCTGGGAACCGGTAAGAGGATAAACCTCTCTCTTTTCGTAGGTTCTGAGTTTCGGCGCCAGCATGACATATTTTTCCAGCTTCTCCACGGTATTGTTCTCGTGGATATCGCTTGTTTTTACGGTAACACCAAATTCCTCTGAGATCAGAACACAGAGCTTCATTGCACTGATGGAGGAAAGGCCGGCCTTGTAAAAACTGGTGTCGATTCCGAAGAAGTCGTTTTCTACTACTTGGGCCACAATGTCAAAGATCTTCTTCTGCATTGGAGTTTCCGGCTCTTTCAGATTTCTGGGCTGCGCCACCGGCTTGGGCAATGCTTTTTTGTCAATTTTGCCATTCTGTGTTAAAGGCATTTTTTCCAGCTGGATGAAAACATCCGGAACCATGTAATGAGCCAGGGATTCTGACGCATAAGCGGTAAGCGCTTCAACATTGATCTGGCGGTCTGCCATAAAGTAGCAGCAAAGATATTTATTATCCACCGGTACTGTAATACTGGTGATGATTCCTTCGAAGCTGTTAACAACCTCCTCGATCTCACCAAGCTCGATTCTGAGACCGCGAAGCTTGATCTGATTGTCAATTCTTCCGAAAAATTCGATCTCGCCATCTGGAGTGATCTTTGCAAGATCGCCTGTTTTATAGGCTCTTTCTCCGTTGAGAGTGATGAAAACTTCTGCTGTTTTCTCCGGCAGATTGATGTAGCCACGACCTACTCCAAGACCTGCAATTACAAGCTCTCCGGTCTCTCCGTCCGGAAGGATCCTGTTCTCTTTGTCAACCACATAAACCTGAACATTGCCGTTTGGCTTTCCGATGGTAATGTTTTTGCTGTCGGTGATTACCTTCATGGTACAGCTGATGGTAGTCTCGGTTGGTCCATAGCCGTTCATAATATAAGCATCCGGGTTTACTGCGTGAATCTTGTCAAAAAGTGCAGGCGGGAATGCTTCTGCTCCTACGTCAAATACCTTGATCTGGGCAGCTGCTTCCTGAAGCTGGGGCAGATCGATCATATTGGAAAGATAGGTAGGAGTTGTGGTCATAATATCCACTTTATTTTTTACAATTAAATCTCCAAGCATAATGGGATTCAGGATCTCTTCATCGCTTGCGATCACTGCAGTCATTCCATTGGTGAGAGGGAGAAATTCCTCCAGTACCGAAACATCAAATGTCATGGCTGCCATGGAAAGGGAAACGCTTCCCCTGCTTACATAGCCATAGGTTTCCGCATTCTTTGGATTAGGATTTACAAAATTGGCAAGGTTGATATGCTCGATCATAACACCTTTTGGTTTTCCCGTGGAACCGGAGGTGTAAATACAGTAGCAAAGATCATGTTCCTTAATCCTGGTATCCGGGTTCCCCGCATTTGGATTTTCCAGCAATTCTTCAAGCAGAAGCACCGTACAGGAAAGCCTGGAAAACAGCTCCTGGCGGTCCTTCGCGATTTCCTTTGTGGTGATAATAAAGGGAACTCCTGCATCTTCAAAAATGAACTGCACACGGTCATCGGGATAATCCGGGGCTGCGACAGCAAATGCACCACCAGCCTTCAAAATACCCTGACGGACTGCGTAAAAGTCACAGCAGCGCTCCAGTACCACACCTACGATTTTTTCACAGCCAACGCCTTTTTCAATAAGAGAATTCGCAATTCTGTTTGCTCTTTCATTCAGCTGTGCGTAGGTAAAGCTTTCCTTGCTGGAAGCTACAGCACATTTGTCAGGATGAAGCCGCACCTGCTCTTCAAACAGCTTTGTCACAGGCTGAAATTCAAAAACAAAATTGCTCTTTTCGTTAATGTCAGACATTTCCTGCACCTCCTAAAATGATATTATAGTATTATTCATATCAATTGCGCGGATATAATCCATTGATTTTGAAATCTTTTTCACCAGCTCAATTCCATGGATATCAAACTCCTCATGGTCATAGCTGTATTCCAACGGATTAAAATTCACTCCGTTGTCTCTTATCCTTAACTGGCAAATGTCATCCTCCAGGCAAAGATTGATGTCGATCCAGTTGGAAGTTTTTCCACCAAATTTAATGATATTCACAGTCATTTCTTCTGCACACACGGCAGCAAGATTGGCTCTGTTTCCGGATACACCGTTTTCCTTGCAGAACTCCAGGATTTTTCTGTTAACCGCGCCAGCTTCTTCCATGGTGCTCTTAATGGAAAAATCAAAATTGATTCCGGGATTTTGGTCCGGAACAATATAAAAAGTAGAATTTTTGTGTTTGATCTTTCGGAAAATCCAGGCTGCGATCAAGGTTATGATCTCTGTGGCAACAAATGCAGCACCAATTCCATTTGTACCGATTCCATCAATCTGTTTCCAGATAGAAATTCCTATAAATGTTGCAGGAAGAACTGCCACTGCGTTTTCAAGGAAGGTAACAAAGCTTGCAATTGCAGTCTCTTCAATAGATTCATAATAGCTTACGGTAAATTTATTCCAGAGATAAAGCACTACACATAAAGCAAAAATACGCAGTGCATGAACCATCTCCCGTCCCAGCTCTCCGCCGCCTCCGAACATAATGGTGATCTGTTCTGTAAACAGCATGATCAGAACGAATATGACTGCCAGCACGATGTAGCTGTATTTCAGCATTTTTTTGCACAGGACACGGATTCCCACATAGTCTTTTTCTCCAAAAAGAATTCCTGCAACATTAGGAATTACGCCAATGATTCCGCCTGTAAGCATTTCCACGATCAGCAAAACATTGTCGCAGACCGTAAATACTGCCATTCCGTCTTCCCCGATCTGATTCATAATGATGGTGTTCAGACCAAGGGCTTTTACAAAATTGGTTGCCATGAAAACAAGCATGGGCACACCTGTAATCACTGCCTCCTTCACGATTCCGAAATCCTTTGCATTCAGCCGCACGAAACTGATATTCCTCTTATCTGAGCGAATATAGAAAAGGAAAACCACCATGGCAAAAAGAAAGCCAAGTACCGTTGATAAGGATGCACCTGTAACTCCAAGTGGTGTAAATCTAAGAAATATGTAATCCAGCACAAGATTTATCACATTGGCTGCGATCAGATAAACAGAAGCAAGCTCCGGATGGTTTTCCACCCCAAGGTAGTTTACCATCATCAGACCGATTCCGATTACCGGTGCACCTAACATGCTAATGCGGATATAGTCTCTTGTATAAGTTGTCAAAACTCCGTCTCCGGATACCAGAAATCTGGCAATAGGTCCTGCAGCAGGAAATGCAATAAGAGAAAACAGCAGTCCCACCACGAGTGTGACAATAAAAGTGGCCGAAAACAATCTCGAAGCCCCTTCTTTGTCACGTTTACCAAGCATATTTCCTGCGGCTATGGAACCTCCCACACCCAGACAGTAACCGGTAAGCTGAACTATCGTTTCAACCGGAAGACTCATTGTGACTGCGGACATTGCTTCTACACCAATTAAATTACTTACAAAGATAGTGTCCACAATGTTTCCAAGCTGAAGTGCCAGCGACATCATAATACCTGGAACGATATACTTGTTTAATTTCGCATTCAGCAACCTGTTATTTCTGTTTTCCACCATTCCATCCCCTTTCGAAATTTTGGAGTATTTCTAAACAAAATCAGAATACTCCATATTTATATATAATTTAGCAAAAAATGAAATATTTTTCAATAAAGCAACGAAAACAACGTCAAATTAAACAAAAATAGCTTAAAAAAATACCGGTTTCCCGAAGATATCCCTTTAATGGAATTCTTTGGAAACCGGTAGTATCCTTCCTGATATGTAATTATTCAGCAGACTCCAGAACATGTTTAAAAAGGCTTTCTACAAAATGTACGTCACAATTTGCGGAGCCTGCAGATTGCAGGAAATAAATTTTCAGGCAAGCTCCAAAGCCCTGTGGCAGGCTGCTTTATGCCCCTTTTCCACCTCCTGAAGCACAGGAGCTTCCTGCCTGCAGCGGTCTGTTGCATAGGGACAGCGGGTATGGAATTTGCATCCTGACGGTGGATTGTAGGCACTTGGCACGTCACCCTCCAGAATGATACGCTGACGTTTCTTCTTCACATCTGGAAGCGGGATTGCAGAAAGAAGAGCTTTTGTATAGGGGTGCATCGGATTGGAATAAAGCTGGGCTTTTTCTGCAACCTCAACCACACTTCCAAGATACATAACTGCAATTCTGTCACTGATATGGCGGACTACACTCAGGTCATGGGAGATAAACAGGTAGGTCAGATTTTTCTTCTGCTGCATATTTCTCATAAGATTCAGCACCTGCGCGCGGACAGATACGTCCAGTGCGGAAACTGCCTCATCACAGACAACAAATTCCGGATTCAGGATCAGTGCCCTTGCAATTCCGATTCGCTGCCTCTGACCGCCTGAAAACTCGTGAGGAAAACGATTCAGATACTGTTTATCCAGTCCAACCTCCTGAAGGATCTCTTCCACCATTTCCCTGCGTTCTTCCTTAGTCCCCACTTTATACACCTCAAGAGGGGCACTGATCAGATCATAAACGGTCATTCTGGGATTCAGGGAGCTATATGGATCCTGGAAAATAATCTGCAGCTTCCGGCGCATTTCCCACATTTTTTTCTTATCATAGGTAAGGATGTCTTCCCCATTGTACATAACCTGGCCCTCTGTTGCCGGGATCAGGCGGAGAATAGTTCTTCCCAGAGTGGATTTTCCGCAGCCGGACTCTCCGACCAGGCCCAGTGTCTCACCCTTTCTCACAGAAAGACTTACATGGTCTACTGCTTTTACTACAGATGGATTACGGTTCAGAAGCCCTTTTTTTGCCGTAAAATATTTGGATAAATCCTTTGTTTCCAATAAGATTCCTGTGTTCTCACTCATTATTTCTCACCCTCGTATCTGAAGCAGCTTACCAGAGAATTTCCAGCATGGTAAACGCCTGGTTTTTCTTTCATGCAGCGGTCTTTTCCGTAAGGACATCGGGGAGCAAATCTGCAGCCTGCAGGCATGGCGTCCGGTGCCGGAACGGTGCCCTCAATGGTATTCAGCAGCTCTACATCCTCATCAAGGCGGGGAATAGAGTTCAAAAGTCCCTGTGTGTAAGGATGCTTCGGTCTTTCAAAAATATCCTCAATGCTGCCGTATTCTACTGCTTTTCCTGCATAAAGAACAAGCACATCGTCTGCGGTCTCTGCTACTACCCCCATATCATGGGTAATCAGCATAATGGCTGTTCCCATTTTTTCCCTGAGCTCACACATCAGCTCCAGGATCTGTGCCTGGATGGTTACGTCCAGGGCTGTGGTAGGCTCATCTGCAATAAGAAGTCTTGGCTCGCAGGATACTGCCATGGCGATCATCACTCGCTGGCGCATACCGCCAGAAAGCTGATGCGGATATTCCTTCATCCGCTTCTCCGGAGCAGCGATCCCAACTCTTTTCAGAACGTCCACAGCTCTTGTCCAGGCTTCTTTTTTACCGCAGTTCTGGTGGAGCATAATTGGTTCCATCAGCTGGGTTCCAATAGTCAGAGTCGGATTCAGGGCAGTCATTGGATCCTGAAAAATCATGGCAATATCATTTCCGCGGATCCTGCACATCTCTTTCTCCGGAAGCCCTATCAGTTCTTTTCCATCCAGTTTGATGCTGCCGCCGGAAATCCGGGCGTTGCTTCCAAGAAGCTGAAGGATAGACATGGATGTGACACTTTTTCCGCATCCGGACTCTCCTACAATTCCGAGGATCCTGCCTTTTTCTACAGAAAAGCTTACACCGTCAACGGCTGTGTTAATGCCTTTTTTTGTCTGAAACTGTACCTGTAAATTCTCTACTGAAAGTAAAGATGCCATAGCTGTACTCCTTTTTCTCTTAATTAACTCACTGTGATTCTTTCACAGCTCCTGAAATCCGCCAGACATGAGAGTCTTTTCTCTCATATTTGGCGGGTTCCAGGATCAAAAGCTTTATCCGCTTTTGTCCTGTTTCCCATTTTTATTACTCTTTATCCCACTCCCAGGAAGACCAGTTCAGACAATTAAAGTCTGCAACGTTCAGGTTCTTCATGCTCTTGTTGTAAGCGGTAAGAAGGTTCTTTGTATATAAGTAGCCCATAGCTGCTTTTTCTACAACCTTTTCCTGATACTCATCGAAGTATGGTTTTCTTGCTTCAAAAGTAAGCTCTGCGTTTCCTTTGTCGATCAGGTCAGAAAGCTCTGTATCCTGAAGCTGGCAGAAGTTGCAGGAGCTTTCCGGATAAATCATTTCACGGCTCTCACTTGGGTCAAGAGTTCCGCCGGAACCAATGATTCCAAGATCATGCTCGCCGTCAAGCATACGGCTCATCAGAGTTGCAAAGTCCATCTGCTCAATTTCTACATTTACACCGACATTTGCAAAATCCTGTACGATCAGGGCTGCACATCTCTCGGTAATGCTGCTTCCAGAGGAGATGAAAAATTTCAGTGTCTGTCCAGCCGGGAAGCCTGCTTCTGCAAGCATCTCTTTTGCTTTTTCAGGATCGTACTGAACCTGAACTTTGTCATTGTAGTATGGGCTTACCGGTGCGATCGGGGTCATGATCGGAGTTCCCTCTCCCATAAGAAGACCATTTACCAGTACGTCACGGTTGATTGCCATATTCAGTGCCTGGCGAACTTCCTGAGTAAGATATTCCTTCTGAGTATTGAAGATCAGAGTGGTATAGGAAGTGGTAGGAACAGACTCTGTTACCAGGTTATCCTGGGACTTGGCTGTTTCCCAGTCATCAGTCAGTACGGAACCGAATCCGATCAAATCAAGCTCGCCGTTCATAAGACCGGAAAGAACGTTTGCAGACGGTACTACACGGATGATCAGACGGTCAATATTTGGAGTTCCAAGATAGTAGTTTTCGTTCTTTGTGAACTCCATACGCTCACCATTGATCTCACTGTCATAGATGAATGGGCCGGAACCTACCGGATTTGCCCAAAGGTCAGGAGCATTGATCTCTTCTGCTGTTTTTCCTTCAAATATATGTTTCGGGATGATGAAAACAGTGTCGATATCCTGCAGGAATGTATCAGGATACATAGCCTCTTTTAATTTGAAGGTTACTTCATAATCGCTGTCTGCAGTTACTTCGATAGAATCCTCGGAAAGCTCTGCTCCGGAATCATCCACACCGGCAATGTACTCCAGGTGATAACGGCTCTTTGCCTCTACAGACGGATCAGAATACATCTGGTAGCTGAATACAACGTCCTCTGCTGTAACCGGCTCACCATCAGACCATACTGCGTCTTCATGAAGCTTAAAGGTAACTGCGTCACTGGCATCGTTTACAGTCCAGGACTCAGCAAGGCGTCCCTCAATGGAACCGTCTGCGTTTGTCTGTGTCAGGCGGTCATAAATCTGGTCACAGATAAAACGGGTGTAGTTGCTTGTGGTGTTCAGCGGCATCATGGTATCCCATGCCTGGTCCATAGCAGCTGTTACAACTTTTTCCTCTGCCTCAGCAGCAGCCGGAACAGCATAACCTGCTACCATGCTTCCTGCAAGCAGGAGCGCTGCAGCCTTTTTCATGTTGAATTTCATAGGTCTCCTCCTTTTTTCTTTTGTCAGGGATGTTTTTCTCTGACAGGTTTTGTGAAGCAAATCAGTCCGGGAAACTCCCGGAACCAATCTTATGTCAACGGACTGTCCGGTCTTGCATCAAGACCTTCATGATCCTGAGACATTACAGTTTGATTTTCGGATCCAGCGCATCGCGGATGCCGTCGCCCAGAAAATTAATACTTAACACCGTGATCAGAAGTGCAAGTCCCGGCGGAAGCCAGATCCACAGCTTCTGGGAAAGCACAGTAATGGACTGCGCATCGTAGAGCATATTTCCCCAGCTTGCTCCCGGCGGCTGTACACCCATGCCAAGGAAGCTTAACGATGATTCAGAAAGGATGGCACTCGCCATCTGGAATGTGATTGCGATCAGGATCGGGGCAAAAGAGTTTGGAAGAACATACTTTGTCACGATCTTGAAATTGGAGGTACCAATTGCCCTTGCAGATTCTACATATTCTTTCTCGGATACGGAAAGTACATTTGCATAGATCAGTCTGGCAAACTGTGTCCAGCCGAGCACACCGATGACACAGGTTACAGACCAGACAGACGGTCCCAGAACAGCAACCAGCACCAGGATCAGCACAATTGATGGAAAAGACATAAAAATATCTGCAATTCGCATAATAACTGCTTCTGCCTTTCCTCTGGCATAACCAGCAACCAGGCCAAGAGGAACTCCAATTGCGCAGCTGATCAGTGTGGAAACAAAACCAACCAGCAGAGAGGTTCTTCCGCCATACATCAGACGGGCAAAAACATCACGCCCGATAGCATCAGTTCCAAGGATGTGCGCTCCTCCCGGAGCTGCAGAAAAGGCAGTGTAATCTGAAGTATAAGGATCCAGTTTCAGGATCATGGGAAGAAAAACCACCATCAGGATTTCCACGATCAGGACCACCAGACCTACCATAGCCATTTTGTGTTCTTTCAGTTTATCAAGTACCTCGGAAAGATAGCTTACATTTTCGTTTTTCTGTTTTTTCATTTCTGTCTTCTATCCTCCCTTATTTATAGCTGATTCTCGGATCCAGAATTCCGTATGCAACATCAGTGAGAATATTCGCAATAAGAACCGCTGCCGCTATCATAACCGTGATTCCCATAATAACCGGGTAGTCTCGTCCGTTGATTGCTGTTACCATAAGAGAACCAATTCCCGGCCATCCGAAAACCTGCTCGGTTACAACTGCACCGCCTACAATAGAAGGAATGGACATTCCCACAACTGTAACGACCGGTGTAAGGGCATTTTTCAAGGCGTGCTTCATGATCACTTTCCATTTGGTAAGACCTTTGGACTTGGCGGTACGAATGTAGTCGTCCTGCATAACTTCCAGCATACTGCTTCGCATGTGCCTTACCCATCCTCCAATCTGCTGAAAGGAAAGGACCAGACAAGGCAGGATCATGTGCTTCATCAGATCTCCGAATGTATGAGCTCCGCTTGAGCTGTACATTCCTCCTGATGGAAGAATGTTAAACACAATGGCGAACAGATAAATAAATACCAGTCCTACAAAGAAGTTCGGAGTCGCCATCATCAGCATAGACAGACCGCCGGAAAAGTAATCTCTTCCTGAATTCGGCCTGGAGGCAGCAAAGATTCCAAGAGGAATGGATACGATCAATGACAGTACAATGGAGCTTGCTGCCAGAATCGCAGTAGCCGGAAGACGCTCCAGTATCATCGCTGCCACCGGTCTCTGGGTGCTGTAGGAAAATCCCAGATTTCCCGTAAGCAATTGTTTCAGCCAGGTAAAATACTGAATGATCACCGGCTGATCCAGTCCAAGTGCCACTCTCTTACGTTCCAGCTCTGCCGGAGTAATTCCCGGATCTGCCAGAAGTGCATCCAGCGGTGAACCAGGCGCCATATTCAGAATAAAATAGGCCAATATGGTAATTCCGAAAAAAGTGGGAATGGCAATCAGTATTCTTTTTAATATGTATTTCCACTTCATAGTGTTTTCCCTTCATCTCCTTTTCCTAGAACCTGTTTGAAAAAGTATTTCCGCAAGCTCCCGCAAATTGTGGCGCACATCTTGCAGAAAGCCTTTTTCAACCACGCTCTACCATAATCCGGATAATCTCTTTATCCGTTTCGCACATACCTTCCTTCGCCAGCTGTCCCACGTTCCGGATGGTATTTTCCACACCGTGGGTAACGATTCCATCACCGCCATAGAACTGCTGTCCCTGTATGTACATTTCATAGCCCATGATTCCGGCATCGACTGCTGCTGAAATCTTGGCTGCGCAGGAGGCTTTCGCTCCGTCACAGATGATTCCGGAAACAATTGCCAGGGAATTCACGATTGTATGTGCAATTACTTCATAATCGCCGCCGTAGAGATAAGCAATTCCTGCACCGCTTCCGCAGCCTGCACTTACTGCACCGCAATAGGCAGAAAGAGTTCCGATTCCCGTCTTCAGATGAATGGTTACAAGATTGGAAAGCACCAGGGCGCGAAGCAATTTGTCATGGGAAACCTGCAACTCTCTGGCAAATTCAATGACCGGAATGCTGGCAGTCATGCCCTGATTGCCGCTTCCGGAGTTGATCACCACAGGAAGCTCGCAGCCATTCATTCGGGCATCGGAACCGGCTGCTGCCTTGGCTCTGGCACGGATCTTAATATTGTCGCCGTAGGTGTGAAGAAGGACTTTTCCGATGTTCGCTCCATAGTTTCCACGAAGTCCCTCCTCAGAAATGGCTGTATTGTAACGGATCTGACGCTCCAGAACCTCCTTTACATCTTCTGTGTCAACAGTATTGGCAAAGTCGATAATGTCTTCTATGTTTAATATGGAATGGTCGGTCTTTTTCTCTTCCTTACCTGAACAGACATCTTTCCGGAAAACAGGCTGGCCGTTTTTCTCAATAAGGATGATGTTGGTGTGCGTATCTACAATGCGGACACGGGCCGTTTCAGTACCTTTGGTTACGGTCAGATCGATTTCAAATACATGCCCGGTGGATGCCGGAGTGATCCTGGGTTTCACCTGATCCATGTAGGACTTGATTTCTTCCTTCTGACCGGATGTTACTCTTGCAATTACTTCAAGGAGCGCTTCCGCATCGCCTGCGATTACACCCGCGCACAGAGCAGCTGCAATTCCCCTCATGCCGCCTGTATTGGGAACGATGACGCTTTTTACATTTTTAATAATATTTCCACTTACTTTAATATCCAGCTGTTCCGGCAGATTGCCCAAAGTTTTTCTCGCCACTGCTCCTGCATAGGCAATGGCAATGGGTTCGGTACATCCCATTGCAGGAATCAGCTCTTCCTCCAGGATTTTTACGTAAGCCTGGTATTTTTCATCACTTTTGTGCAATGTTTTCTCCTCGCTTTCGCCCAGCAATATGAATACTTTAGCACACTATCCTCTTAAAATCAATTAATTCCGGAAATTTGGCATTTAGGAAAATCCTGGATTATATTTGTGAATTTTGTTTTTGTTAATCACTTCACGAATATAATCCGGGTGCAGATTTTTTTATTTAAAATCAGATCACTGGATTCTTTTTAGAAATAGTCATATCCGCCATGAATGTCTACAACGCTTCCATTCATATAGCCATTTTTCAGGACTTCGTATGCCATGTCTGCCACTTCGGAGATCTCGCCAAAGCGGTGAAGCGCAATCTTACGGTTAATACGTTCATAACTTTCCGGGGTGCGGTTCTTATGCCAGCTGGTTTCAATGAATCCCGGGGCAATGGCATTGACCCGGATCTGTTTTGGTTCCAGTTCTTTTACCAGGGATTTGGTGAGGAAGTGGATGGCGGATTTGGTGACACCGTAAACCAGGGATGAGGAATAAGCCTGCTGTCCTGCGTAGGAGCCTGTAAAAAGAATGCTGCCGCCTTCGTTCATAATGGGGCGAAGTTCTTTCACCAGAAATACCGGGACAGACAGGTTGGTATTCACAATTTTGGTCCATTCGTCGAAGGTGTAGTCTTCATATTTCGCATAGGTGCTGATTCCTACATTGTTTACCAGCCAGTCTACATGGCTCACTTCTTCTTTGATCCGGGATACAAATTTCATCATTTCATCATAGGATGACATATCAGCCTGGAGTAACCGGATTTTTTTCTGATTTTCCTCTGTTTGTGCATGAAGAAATTCCTCCGCCTGCTCCGTGTTATGTCCATAGCTCACATATAAAATATCGTCTGACGCAGAATTTTCCAGAATTTTCTCCGCAATCCCTCTTCCAATTCCAGATGTACCACCGGTGATTATGGTTACTTTGCTCATGGGGTGTCCTCTTTTCTGTATATTTTATTGCTATTTAATGTGTTGGTCGTTATCCCGGACGCGATTTCACAATGTATATTCACCGCCGCGCGTCGCAACGTTCCGGCAAGCTAATGACTAACTACGACTAAGACGCTCAGGAAAGCCTTCGCGCCTAAGTCTCCGTAAGTCATGGATCTCGCCTCCACTAAAACCGCTCCAGAAATGCGCGGCTTGCGAATATACATTGCAAAATCGCTGGTTACTGGAAAGGGAAGAAAGAAACAGTAACGACAACAACGGGGGTGGGGTGAAGTAGTTGGTATCCCGCAACTTTATTGTTTTTTGCCATCTATCGTTGCCAAGAAAGTATAGGGAAGCCAATCACTCACCCTCCCCCCTTCGTTAAAAGTTTATACTAACCAGCCAGTACACAGCATTTGGGCAATGTGTATTACTCCAGCGAGCCATTTCAGGCGCGCTCTTAGCGTAAGCGAAATCCAGCGCTTACGGAGACTTATGCGTGAGGGCTCTCCCGAACGCATTAGTCGCAGTTAGCGATTAGTTCGCTGGAGCGTTGCGCCGGCGAGTGAGTAATACACATTGTCCAAATGCGTCCGCATTAAAGAACTTTTAATCAACTAAATAACAATTTCGTTATTCTCTATGATAACAAGAACCAGGTCATACTTTCAATGTGTTATTGAAAATAGCCCGGTTCTTATAAATTTATTTTTTATAAATCCATCAGTCTGTCGTAGACGTCCTTCGGGATATACGGCTGCTGGTTGTGGATGGGTTCGCCCAGGCAGGTCTTGGGATAAGCGAAGGTGCCGGGCTCCAGGCGGATTTCAAGGAGTTTCGGCGCTTCGGTGCCATGTAAAAAGTCTGCCGCTTTTTCAACAACCTCATTGGCTTCCATACAGGCACTGCTGATTCCATAAGCTTTGGCTACCTCTGCGAAGTTGCAGGACGAGAAGCCGCTGCCTTCTGAGGTATCAGCATAGACCTGCTCAAAGTAGTCGCGCTGGAGGTGGCGGATCATTCCCAGGGCGTGGTTGTTCATTACCATCATGGTAATAGGAAGATTCTCACGCTTGACCCACTCCAGTTCCTGAATGTTCATCTGGAATGCGCCGTCACCGCAAATGCAGGCTACTGGCTTTCCGGTGGCGTAATAAGCTCCGATTGCTGCTGGAAGAGCATAGCCCATTGCTCCGTGTCCGCCGGAGAAAAGAAGCTTCTGGTCTTTCTGGTTATGGAAGGACTGGTAGCTCCATACCATATGCTGTCCTACGTCAACTGCTACTGCGGAAGTGTCTGCAAGAGCGTCGCTTAAATCTGCGATCATACGATTCGGATAGCGTTCTGGGATGGAATCATCTACTGCGCGCAAAGATTTCTTTATATCGGCGCACACAGCCAGCCATTCACTGAAATCATAAATCGTCGAACCATCAGATTCTGCACTTTCCGCATTTTCTGCCATTGCCCGAATCACCTCGGCAGCATCTGCACAGAATTTCATTTCATCAATTCCATTTTCGTGAATATTTCGCTGCAAATTATAGTTATCAATATCTACTCGGATGATTTTCGCGTTTTTCGCGAACTCATGAACTTTCGTACCAATCTGACGGGTGCAAAGGGAAATGCCAAGACAAATCAGCAAGTCACTTTTCGCATTGGCGATCATATTGGCATAGCGATGTCCGTAAGCGCCTCCGATGCATCCAAAATTCAGCGGGTCGTCCCACGGTAGTGCTGACATTTCCAATACGCTTGTGATTATCGGGATTTTCCACTGACGTGCCAGAGTAAATAACTGGTCGCGAACTGCTTTGTCGCTGACTCCATGTCCTAACATGATTACGGGACGCTGTGCTTTATCCAGTGCTTCACGGATTGCATCTGCTGCAGAAACAGCACAAGCTGATATTTCACAGTCTGCCATTTTTGCAGACTCTAATACTCCACTGTCGTCCGGCTTCATTGCCATGTCCACGCCTGCTGCTCCGCAGCTGTTTGCAGTTGCTTCCATGCTACTCTCGCAAGCTGCACCAAATCCCATCTCATCCAGACTTATGTCATAAACCGGATTTTTTACATCCCCCCGCTGTATATTCATAGGAAGATCAATCAATACCGGCCCCTTCCGGCCAGAATTCGCAATATGATAAGCTTTATTCAGTTCTTTTACAATATCCTCGTCCTCCCGGATCTGTACTGCATACTTGGTCACAGGCTTCGCCATGGCAACAATATCAATCTCCTGAAAGCCCTGCTGCCGAAGTCCCGGGATGCCGGAATACTCATAAGTATTCAGCTGACCAGTAAGAAAAACAACCGGAAGAGAATCAAAATAAGCATCTGCGATTCCTGAAATCAGATTCGCAGCACCCGGGCCGCTGGTCGCATAAGCACATGCACACCGTTCCCCCGCCTGGGCATATCCACATGCTGCAAAAGCCGCTCCCTGCTCATGATAGCTGGAATGGCTTCTGGTATGAGGATTTTTCTCTATAGAATCAACCAGATGGGCGATCATGGTTCCCTGGTATCCAAAGAAATCATGAATCCCTTTTCTCTGTAAAAACTCAACAATATAATCCGTTACTTTCATTTCCAGAATTTCTCCACCTTTTTTTTCAGATTTGTCCTTCCTGCTACCCCCAACATATCCAGATAAATATGCTGAAGCTCCTCATCCGGAATAAACACCTCGTCATTCTTAAGGCTCTTCACCATAGCCTTTGTATATGGGACAAAAACTTTTTCCAAAGCCGGATAATCTTTATTCTTATAAAGATTTATAATATACTCTTTGTTATCCAGATAATATTTCTCCAATTCAATCTTGGATGCACAGAATTTCACATAATTCCAGCTCCAGTTCAGATATTCCTTTTTCTGGTTGGCATGTCCCTGCTTTCGTCGGGCATGGCTTCGCTTCCGGATCAGGCTCTTCTGACTTCCCACTTCCTGAAAATAATCCTCGAATCGGATCCTGGCACTGACCATTTCCGACAGCTTCACTGTATAATTATCCAGAACCTTCTCCTGGTAGTCTTCCCCATAATACTTCTGAAGATACGTATAAGTATCTCCCGGCACCGGAAACTTCCTGCCATCGATCACCACAGTTTCTGTCTCATCAAAAATTTCCCTTGGAAAATACACTGCCTTTTTCTTCAGGCGAACTACATATTCCTGGGTATCCTCCACATTCATCCTTTTACAGAGCATGCGGTAAAGGCTTTTTCCCAGACGGGCACGTCCTGTGACCAGGCGAAGCCTCATGACAAAACGGCAGATTGCCTTTTTCCTGCCTTTTCGGTCTCCATAATAATCAGCCAGCTCATTCCATCCCACTTCCTGGGCTCTTGTCCACAAATGAGCGAGTCTGGAACGCTGTTTTCCACGCAGGGGCAGAATATCCACTCCCATACCCGGATATTTGTAGTTCCTGCCTTCATTCAGACGGAAGCACAACGTATCCAGATCTGTATAGCGAAGGAAAAATCCATAAAAACGCTTATTGTTATTCATGGATTCCACAATTCTGCTATCCGGAGTCTCCTTCTCCACAGCCAGACGAAAGCGCTCCATATCCGCAGTACGCATATAGACCACGCCTGCATGAGGGCTGGTGATCTCCTGCCCGGTAACACAGCACAAAGTAAGCTGTGGTCCCAGATAATAAGGAATTCCTTCTCTTTTACATATTTTATCTATTTCGGCCAGAAGCTTTACAACTTCTTTTATTTCTCTGTTCAAGCTACGTCTGCTCCCATCTGTCTGTTCATAGTGATCACACTGTTACCAGCGCCTGTTTGAAAAAGGCTTTCTGCGAGATGTGTGTCACAAGCATTCTTTCACAAGCTGCTGTATCTCTTCTATACTTCCATACTTTCCAAGCCACTGATTCAAAAACTCAGAAGCATCTCCGGCTTTTGCATATACAGCTGCTCTCTTGCTTCCTTCATACAGATCTGTGAGAAATATTCTGGAAAGCTCCGTTCGCACAAAACCGCTTCCATTCTGCCGCAGTGCCTCCAGATAGTTCTGGAACGCAGCCTCCGTCTGTCCCTGTTTTCTTCTCACATCTCCAATTACCTTGTACACCTGGGCTCGTTTTTCCTTGCGGATCTGTCCGTCCTTGGCACGTTCTGCCAGCCATTCCAGATCATCCGCCTCACTGGTGTAAACCAGATCTGTGCGAACCCTTGCCAGCTCACCTGGATAGCCCAGGCGCTCCCATGCTTTTGTCAGTGCACGCTTATAGATCTGGATGTCATTGTTCTCACCCGGGCTCTCTGCACGCTCTGCATCAATGCGCTTTAGAATTTCCCCGATCAGTTCTTCCACCTCAGAACGCTTTTTCGCAACACTTGCGCGGGCCAGATAATAATATTCCCGCACAGAAGGATTCTCCGGCAGAAGTCTGTACCACAAAGCCATAAGCTTCATCGCCCCATCCTTCTGTCCAACATCCAGAAGCTGCTGACAAGTCTTCACCGTCTCCCTGCCATAAGGATTCAAAAACTTATCCAACTCCAGTTGGGTAATTCCATTATTTGTTTTCTCACGGGCATCTGCAAAAACTTCCAGAGCATCCGCACATTTGCCCTTCATCCAGAGCAGTTCTCCCTGGTACTTCAGGAAATACCCGTCCTCCGGGAAAAGCCGCAGTGCCTCATCAATATAAAGCTCCGCTTCCACCATATCAATTCCATTGCAAGCGCGTTCCATAAGAAAACGGCTCTTAAATTTCACAAATCCCGGCACTTCCGGATACCGCTCCATCAGCGGCACCATCGTATCCTCTGCTTCCTGATAACGCTTAAATTCATAATCGCAGACTGCTCTTCGAAACAGTTCAATATCAGATTTCAACTGGGCCAGTTCAGAAGGGAATGTACCGGTCTGCTCTTTCACCACCAGCATTCTCCATGCTTTCCCGATCCGTTCTGTATAAACCAGCGTCAGCATTGCTGCATAAAAAGTCACATCGCTGACTTCCAGCAAAACAGGATGATAAAAAGCATAGATTCCGCCAAAATCCTCCCTGCCGATAAACGCAGAGCTCAGCTGGACCTGGTAATATTTTGTAAAGATTTCATTTAATTGGGAAAAGTCACGCTTTTCTACCAATTCCTTCAGGCTGTGTCTGCTTTCTGAAATGCGCGCCTCCAGATCCATCACCGTACTTTTTGCCAGCAGAAGATTGCGCTTATACTGAAGGCGGTGGTTCCGCTTCGCGCCTGCAAGAGAATATATCTTGCGCCAGATGGAATCTCTGCGAAGCCTGCCCTTGCGGATTCCCGGCAGATAATCATCCCGAAGCTCTTTATAGGTAATTCCCTCTACCGTAACCGCATCGTGGGATTCTCTTTCCCCATGGGGTGGAATATAGGACCATTCATCTCCGTAATGCCAGATCAGATAGTCACTCATTCTGTGCGGCACCATTACCTTTGTATTTTCAAAGCTCATATATTTCACAGGAAACATCATGTCCTTATCAAAAAGGAACGGACAGCCGCCCCAGCGCATTGCATAGCGCGGACAATCCTCTTCCTTATAGGAATACATGATCTTCTCCAGTTTCTTCAATGTGCGGTCTTTCCCCAGAAATGTATAGGAAAAAAGCCAGCGCAGATAGGCAGTCACCGGAATTTCCCAGCGGGCACCATATACAACTACCATATTTACCAGCTCAGAGTAGATCATCATATGAGTTCTGTATTTCTCATATTCCTTATCATCTGCGGGAATGGGATCCAGGGTAAGCACATCGATGATCTCACCGGCACTGTCCCTGCCGATAATCTGATGCTTGTGAAGGGCGCAGCTGTCCGTAGCAACATACCTTGGAAAAGTATTGGTATAGCTGCGGTCTACGTCCACACACTGAAGGGCGCGGTGCTCCGGAAGCACGGATCCGGAAATTTCCACCAGTTTATTCCAGTCATCTCTGGGCATATAGATGTCCACATCATCATCCCAGGGAATAAATCCCTCGTTTCGCACAACACCGATGGCTGTTCCTCCCGCCATCACATATCTCAGATTATTCTTTTTACAGATCTCATCCAGCTCACGGAAAAGCTGCAGCAGATGTTCCTGTTTCTCTGTCATTGGTTATCCTCTCTGGTTTATGATTTCCAGAATGTCTGCCAGAGTCTCTGATTCCTCATTAAAAAGTCTGGTACATTCCGTTCTCTCATCACTGATCATAATAAGCAGCTCCTGCAAAAGGTAACGGAGGCCATTGCCTTCGAAGTTAAAGCAGTACCGCTTCAGTCCCTTGCTGTCGTCTATCTTTGCCTCAAAATATCCTGTATTCCACCAGTCTCCCGGGATGGTCACACGGCCTTTCGTACCGATCACAACAAACTCATCCTCCACATCTACTGTGGTGCCAATCTCGATTGTGGCAAGAGCATCCTGATATTTCATGGTGATCATGTCGTAAATGCAGTTTCCAGATCTGTCCTTCACCACATTGGAATTCACTTCCTGGTAATTTCTGCCCAGTATCTTGATAATAGCACACAAAGGCAGAACTGCAGTTTCGGAAAAACTTCTTCCTCCTTCGAAATGGTCCTGGGAAATAGAGCATTTCACACACACAATATCGCCCACCAAGGCGCTGTGTGTCTGCCAGACAAGCTGGTTAAAGGCCCGCAGATACACCAGATTTATTTTCTCCACAAGAAGTACATGACGGGCTGCTGCAAGTGCAAACAGGTCCTTCAGCTTCTCCTTATTATTCGTCATAGGAGCGTCACTTATCACATATTTTCCAAGCTCCAGGGATCTGCGGATGTATTTCTCCCTCTTAGGCTGCTCGGTCTTGATATAAACTATGTCTACCTGGGACAAAAAGCAGTCAAATCCCTGCTGCCATTCCCCATTATCTGCCTCCACACTGTAGTAGGAATCCAATTCATATTTGTCACAAAACGACTCCGCTGCCTCTGCATTCTCAGAAAAAACGCACTCTACATGAAGACCGCTGACATATTTTGTCTCCCACACGATCCCATTGTCCTGATCATTATCTGTAACTACACCCACGGTGTAAGTGGTTCCCTCACCGCGCAGCTTGGTGCTGGAAATATTCTTGGTACGCTCCAGGTACACCACATCACAGTAATTCTTAAGGTAGTCAAATTTGCCGCGCCAGTCAGAACCAAGTACCAGAAGGTCTACCTTATACTTGATGATATCGCTGAGCTTCTGCCCCTGGTACTCCTCGATGATGATCTCATCTGCAAAACCGGTACGGCGTACATTCTCAATCCTTTTCAGAAGGCTGTCCCGCACGTTCAGCTTACCACGCTCAATATCGTAGCTCTCGCTGGTCACGCCCACGATCAGATAATCGCCCAATGCTTTCGCTCTTTTTAAAATATTATAATGTCCCTCGTGGAACAGGTCAAAAGTTCCGTAAGTGATTACTTTTTTCATCGTATTTCCCCTTAAAACCCCTGCTGTCAGCTTCACTCTGCAGTAAAATACTCCCTTTCATTCCCCCGGTTACTGTTCATAGCTTGAGCAGCAACAAATCAGAACCAGCTGCCGTCCGGGACTAATAAATACATTTAGTATAACACAGTTTGCATAGTAAGTCATTATGAAAGAATATCTGCTTTACAAAAAATATTCCCGGGTTTAACAAAAATATAACTCTTTTTTTACTGTGAAACTACTGAACTGCTGTCTCTTTCTTAATAAGAAAAGAAAGACAATCCGTCAGGACTGCCCTTCTTCATGATCTTCTTTCTCTTCTGCATCAAAGGAGGTATCCCATGTGGCAGCCAGCTCTTCGATAGCCATTCTTCGCTGAGCCAGTACTGCAAACCGGTCTTCCTCTTCACTATCATATTCGTCTTCCAGACCTTCATCCTCAACCTTCTTCTCACGTTTGAAAAGAATGAAGGTGATCAGTCCCATAACATTGGTATAGACCCAGTCCACCGGAAGACTTCCAAGTATCAGTACAAACAGAACTGACACTCCAAACAACGCCCATACATTCATCAGCTGCGGAATATTCAGGATCATAAGTCCGTTCATCAGAATCATGATGGGATAATGGAAAAAGTAAATTCCCATTGTGTTTCTTCCCAGGAAAATAAATGGATGGCGTTTATCTGGCATCAGCACCAGCAATGCAAAAATAACCGTAAAGGAAATCAGATACATCATTCCTCTGACTACCATTCCCTGCACATTGTCCATTCCACTTGCAAGATAGGAATGATTGCCTCGGAAAAGGTCTACCGGAATATTATTTCCGATCATATAATTGGTCGCCACAAACAGAAGAATGATCACGAAAAGTGCAACCACGATCTTGCCTTTAAATTTGCGGATCACCTTGGTGTATTCACTCTTCCATAAATATCCTGCCACAAAAAACGGGAAAAATACCACAATTCTTGAAGCTGATAAAAATGTACTGAATTCCATTCTGGTTCCTGCCCACAGCGCAAAAATAATGCTGAGAGGTACAATAAACCTTATTTTTCCAAATGCTTCTATGGTCAGACGGTATGCAAACAACGCAAGCACATACCACATAACGGTTCCGGAAGGACGGAGCAGTTCATAATCCATTTTATTTCCCAGCCAGATCTGCGCTGCCCAGGTAAGTGTATAACCCAGAATATATGGAATCAATAAATTCTTAACATTCTTCATCACATCCTGAGGCTTCTTGGACAGATAACCGGAAATAAATATGAACGCCGGCATATGAAATATGGTAATTCCATACCACACAAAACGCACAACCTGATCTGCTTTAACCAGCTGGAATGCAATGATATGATTAAAAACCACCAGAAAAATCAAAAATATTTTTATATTATCCACAAGGTAGGAATATGGAATTTCCTGTTCCTTCGTATTCTTGCTCATTTTAGCCACCTTTATACTTTGACATAATTATTTTCAGACATGTCAGTTTTATGAATAAAGGATAACATATTTTTGTGGTTTTTGGAATAACTTTTTAATATTTTAACGTGTTTTGAAATATTTTCCTGTGGTTTTGTGTTACTGATGAACCGCAATAATGTATTATTTCATTTCTCCAAAAACCTGCTGGTGCAGTTTGCGCCCTGTAGGTGTTGCCGCCAGGCCACCCTCTGCTGTTTCTTTAAGGGCAGTGGGCATCACATCTCCTACCTTTTTCATAGTCCAGATCACCTCGTCAGCCGGAATTGCACTTCGGATTCCGGCCAGAGCCAGTTCTGCTGCCACAAATGCCCCAGCTACGCCTGATGCATTTCTCTTAATGCATGGAATTTCAACCAGCCCTGCAACAGGGTCACATACAAGACCCAGAATATTTTTTAGGGCAGTGGCTACTGCCGACTGGATCATATCAGGTGTGCCGCCGGCAAGTTCCACAATTGCCGCCGCTGCCATGGCAGATGCAGAACCGCACTCAGCCTGACAACCTCCCTGCGCTCCTGCAAGTGACGCATTATTGGCAATTACCATTCCCACTGCAGATGCTGTGAAAAGGGACATGACGCATTCCTCTTCTGTAAGCTGGTACTGCTCCTGCATGGTGAGTACAGCTGCCGGTACAATGCCGCAGCTTCCTGCTGTAGGCGCTGCTACGATTCTTCCCATGGAAGCGTTCAGTTCTGATACTGCAAGGGCACGATAGAGGGCGCCTCCAAGAAGGGGACCTGTAAGATTTTTCCCTTGCTCTACAGCAATGCGCATGCGATAGGCATCTCCACCAGTGAGGCCACTTGTGCTTTTCAGATCCGGGGCGCTGCCAGGCTGGATACAGGATGCCATAACCCGATAGTTTTCCCTCATTTTTTTATATATTTCCTGCTTCGGCAGTTCCATCTGCTCCGCCTGCTGCTCCAGAATCAAAGCGGACAGGCGACAGTTGTTCTCCTTCGCTGCCTTCAGCAGGGATTCCATTGAGTGGTAGTTTAGATCCACAGTGAATTCTCCTTTATTGTATTTTTTGTGGGGTGAAATCTCCCGCAAAGTGGGGCGTGCAGATTGCGGAAATGATTTTTTAAACACGCTCTAACATCGTACTGGAATATATATTCTCCAGCCGGTTAATCTTCTCATTGAGTTCCGGAACAAAGTGGCTGTCGCTCTCGATAGTCATTACCGCCAGACCACCCTTGGTCTCGCGCGCCAAGTGAAAATTACAGATATTCACCCCATACTCTGCCATCAGCTCTGTAACCGCAGCAATCGTCCCTGGTGCATCCTTGTGAAGCACGATCAAAGCAGGATTCTGCCCAGTAAGAGCAACCTCCATTCCATTCACTCGGGTGATCAGGATATTCCCCCCGCCAATACTGCTGCCCCGAAGAGACACCTTTTCCCCGTCTGCTGCAGTCAAAGTGATCTCCGCAGTATTCGGGTGCGTATTCTCCAGTTCACCAGTCTCAATCTGAATTTCCAGTCCCTCCTTTTTCGCCACATCAAGTGAAAAGCGGATACGCTCATCATCTGTCTGCATTCCCAGTATTCCCGCTACAAGAGCCTTATCCGTGCCGTGTCCCTTATAGGTTTTCGCAAAAGAACCATGCAAAAATATGTGCGCTTTCACCGGAGTTTTTCCAAGAAGAGCCCTTGTCACCAGACCGATCCGGGCTGCTCCCGCAGTGTGTGAGCTGGACGGTCCGATCATGACCGGCCCCAGAATGTCAAATACATTCATACTTATTTTCCTCTTCCTTTTATTCATCCGCTGCCTTTTTTCGTTTCCGGCAGCCTGCAGATGTTTTCACGTTACCGCTCACATCTGCACTGTTATTGTTCCATCTTAACATTAAAACATACCTTTTACAACATGGATAAAGGGTAACTGGTAACTGTTTACTTCGTGTTTACTTTTCACTCCGTTCACAGTAACGCGCTTCGCAATGCACAATACTCCCGATAAATAATCTTATGTTTCCTTTCTACCTGGACTGTGGTAAAATAGTTCTATGTAAATCGCCTGGAACCATTCCGGCAAGACTATTTTCAGATTTCTTTATGAAAGGCACACATTCATGAAACGAGTGATTACTTACGGTACCTTTGATTTACTTCACTATGGGCACATTAATCTGCTGCGCAGGGCGAAAGCTTATGGTGACTACCTGATCGTAGCTTTATCTACAGATGAATTTAACTGGAACGAGAAGCATAAAAAATGCTATTTCTCTTATGAAAAAAGGAAATCCCTGCTGGAAGCCATCCGCTACGTAGATCTGGTAATTCCGGAGGAGAACTGGGAGCAGAAGGTAAGTGATATTAAAGAATACCACGTAGATACCTTTGTTATGGGTGACGATTGGGAAGGGAAGTTTGACTTTCTGAAGCCTTATTGCGACGTGGTGTACCTGCCGAGGACACCTGAGATTTCTACTACGCAGATTAAGGCGGATCTGCAGAAGTAGGAAGCATTGGTAATTATATGATCAGAGATTTCGTATGATTCATACAGGTTACGAAATCTCTGACTTTTTTATTTCATGACAGCAATGTGCGCGCGATTTTTCCCGGACTACTTAGCAAGACGGATCATATTCCAGCTGTGTTTTCCAAGCACAGTACTTAATTTACCGCCGTCAATCCGGCTTGCAGCGGATTTCACAGGCACAACCTTTTCGGGATCCGCTTCTGTATTTACAGCTTTCATATCGTCATTAGTAAGTACAATGTGTTCTTGCACCTGATAGCCTTCAAACTGGCGCAAATCGCAGCTTACCTCCAGATCTTCCTCAAGACTTTTATTCACTGCAAAAATTGTAAGAGTATCTTTCTCCTCATTCCATACGCACACAGAATCCAGATACGAAACGTCACAGTAATTCCTGCTGTCGTATACCGGAGCCAGTACCTGTGTATTCAACACAGTTCCTCTTCCGAAAATGCTTGTGTACATATATGGATAAAAAATAGTCTGGCGCCATGCACCTGTATCGGAGGTCATGATCGGCGCGATTACATTTACCAGCTGTGCCAGGCATGCCATTTTCACACGGTCCGCATGGCGGAGCAATGTGATCAGCATGCTTCCAACCAGAAGGGCATCTTTGAAATTATAAATATCCTCAAGCTGATGTGGAGCCTGTCCCCATTTTTCCAGTTTCTCGTCGGCCGCATTGCTGTGATACCACACATTCCACTCATCAAAGGAAAGATTAATGCGCTTTTTGCCATGCTTTTTCGCACGGACAGCGTCGCAGATGCTGACTACGCCGGAAATAAAGTCATCCATCCCTTTGGAATTTGCAAGAAAATCAGGGGTGTCATCAGCAGCATTGCCGTAATACTGGTGAAGGGACATATAATCCACCAGATCATAGCACTCGTCCAGAACCGTGTACTCCCAATCTCCAAATGTCGGCATCATCAGATTGGAGCTTCCGCAGGCAACAGTCTCAATCTCCGGATCCAGCATTTTCATAATACGGGAAGTCTCTGCTGCTGTTCTTCCATATTCATACGCTGTCTTATGTCCCATCTGCCATGGACCATCCATTTCATTTCCCAAACACCAGGTTTTAATGTTGTGCGGCTCTGCATGACCGTTGGCCTTACGCATGTCACTGTAATAGGTACCGCCCTTAAAATTACAGTATTCCAGAAGATTTCTGGCTTCCTCCGGTCCTCTTGTTCCAAGATTCACTGCCATCATAATATCTGTGTCTGCTTTCTTCGCCCAGTCCACAAACTCGTCCAGGCCAAAGTGATTGTTCTCGATCACGCCCCAGGCAAGTTCCGGTCTGGCTGGTCTTAATTCCTTTGGTCCTACGCTGTCCTCCCACTTAAACCCGGAAACAAAGTTACCTCCCGGATAGCGGACAATAGGAACCTGCAGCTCTCTTACCAGCTCCAGAGTATCCCTACGGAATCCCTGCTCGTCAGACAACGGACTGCCCTCCTGATAAATTCCCTGGTAAACAGCTCGACCAAGCTGTTCAATAAAAGATCCGAAAATTCGTTTATCCACCTTTCCAGTGAGGAAATATTTGTCAATAATGATCTGCGCTTTTTTCATAGGTATCCTCCTTATATGGTGCCAGTTGTATGGCATTTTTTCTGCTCTTTATGTATCTATTATTTTAATGGCATACGAATTTTTTACCAGTTTTTTTCTTCCGATATAGTTGACTTTTTTTCCGATAATGATTACAGTAAAAAAAATGGTGAAAGGAGTCCGGGTCATGAATTTTTACGAAGCTGGAGACAGGGATTTTTCCATTCAGTTCTGCGAATACAACTATTCAAACCCTGATTATGATCAGATCTACCGCCCCAACGGAAGCGGAGACTATCTGTTTTTGCTTTTTAAGACACCCATGAAGGTGTATCTGGATAAAAGACTCAGTATTTCCAAGGAAAATGCCTGTATTCTCTATGCCCCCGGATATGAGCAGCATTATAAGGCTGTTCACAGATTCCGGAACAGCTACCTTCATTTTTCCTGTAAGGCAGATCTGAAAAAACAGTATGGGATCCCACTTAACACTGTTTTTTATCCGGGAAACTGTGAAGAGATCGATGCCTGCATCCGGTTCCTTCACAAAGAACATATAGCAAATGATTTATTTTCCGATGAATACGAATATACTCTCTTTCAGCAGCTTATGATTACGATTGCAAGGGGACTTAAAAGCCATCAGATACATGGAAGTGGAACGGAAGGAGACAATCTTTATTCTGCATTTCGAAAGCTTCGGCTGGAAATGCTCACGAACTACGCTAAGCCATGGGACACCACAGAGCTTTGTAAAAAGGTCAGTCTGGAAAAAAGCCAGTTCTATTCCTGCTATCAGAAATTTTTCCAGAGTACCCCTCATGCAGATTTGCTTCAGATTCGTATGGATAAGGCAAAGAACCTGCTGACAAATGAAGCACTGACTGTCCAGCAGATTGCGCAGATGTGCGGATTTTCAGATTTTTCCCATTTCAGCAGATATTTCAGGAAACAGGCAGGATGCTCTCCCCTGCAATGGCGCAGGAAAATGGGAGAGCCCCATTGATACTTTAACGATATTTCCAGATTCCGTGAAGTGCATAGGACAAAAAGAAACAGGCACTTCTCAGCGGTCCATAGCCAACGTAACGGTACACCTGATAGGTCATGATGGCAGATTTGGCTTTGTTTCTTGACTTTCCGCCCTGGGACAGACGATATTTCAGATAGGGCCTATTAATTCCTGTGGCATGTCCGTATTTTCGCACCACCTTCAGCCAGGTGATATAATCCTCATGGCTGTCATCATGCTCCATTGGAAATTCCAGTGCCACCTCACGGAGAATCAGAACAGAAGAACAGTTAATGCTGTTGTGTTTCAGAAGCTCATGATAATCCAGCCTGGATTTAACCGGAATATACTTGCCTGTGAAGGTTCCGTCCGGATTCATGAGATCACGTCCTGTGGAGCAGATTACATCACCGGTCATTTCAAGAGCGGCCAGCTGTGCCGCCAGTTTTCCCTCTTCCCACCAGTCATCCGCATCCAGAAATGCCACATATCTGCCTTTCGCAACAGACACACCGCGGTTACGGGAACCGGCAGCACCGAGATTGCGCTCATTTTTTATATAAACAAAATCCGGTCTGTTTTCCCATGGAATGAGAGCTTCCCGGGTTCCATCAACAGAGCCGTCATCAATGATAATCAGCTCCAGTGGTACATCCTGCGCATAAACAGACTGCACTGCCCGGGCGATGTATTTCTCACCATTATATACGGGCATGATCACAGATATTTGCGGGGTTCGCCCTGCTTCCCCTTTCGTATTTGTATTCTGAAATTCACTATCCTGTATGGTTCCCACCCATTTCTGTCTTTCCACGTTATGCACTCCTTATTATTTCTGCTTCTGAAGCGTTTTCATTGTTTCTATTATAGCCCAGAACCTTTTCTTAGTCCAGAAAGGAAAAAGATTATGAATCTAGGAAATACTGTAGATAATTTACATGCAATATGTTAGACTCAGATTTAACAGATAAGGCGCCGGAAATATGTTTAATTCCGGCAAATTACAAAAGAAATTTTCAAAGAAAGGGATTTTTATGGCAAAATTCTATAAGTGTGCACAAAAGCACAGCAACAGGAAAACCAGGGGAAAGGGCTTTACGCTGGCAGAGCTTTTAATTGTAGTTGCAATCATTGCAGTTCTCGTGTCTATCTCCATTCCCATTTTCACCTCTCAGCTCCACAAGGCCAGAGTCGCCACTGACTGGGCAAACCTGAGAGCGTATTACGCGGAAATACAGGCAGACTTTATTTCAACTGGGAAGTATAATAAGAAGGTGCCTTATGAGGATAAACAGGGTAGTACTGGTTTTGATGCTTTCGGACTTAAAGAAATCACTTTTTTAAATGGGCAGAAAGTAAAAATGTAGGAAGGTCGTTTCTGGGTACGAGAAGATAATAGCAAAGGATATACTATAGCATACAATTGCAACACCTGGGATGCTAAATGCGAATTAATACTTGGTTCCTATAGTTAAAATCTTCTACACATCCACGGAAGCAGGGAGAGAAATTGTCTTTCCCTCGCTTCCGTATTCTGTTGTTACAGGCGTTACAGCAATCAGGCAATTCCATATTCTATCAGCAGTTTATTTCGATATTCCTTATCCGTGGTGACTTTTAATAATTCGCTGATGCGATTTGATAACATAAGCTTCTCGATTAGATCGCCATTTCATCCTGACCTTCTTGTCTTCCCTCTTTCCGACCTTCTTGTCTACTATCCCGCAACATTTCTTTAATCGCTTTACACATGTCAAATCCGCCTCCTTCGGTTTGTATTTTCAGTTTAATCAGTTGCAAGTTCCGGATGTGGCGTTTTCTTCCTTCATGCACACTCCCTTCTGAGTGAAATAACAGTGTGCAGAACGCAGCATATACTCTTTTAATACACTTTATATTATAATAATACATAATTTAATTGTGTTTTTCAAGTATTAGTATATTTTTTATTTGTTTTTGTGCACGCATCTGTCATTTTCTATCCTTTTTATACTGTAAAACAACTATGAAATTATCTGGTCGAATGACCGGACACAGACTTTCCTGTGAGATTTTCTGTAGTGAAAGTGAATATAGTATACGACTTGAAAAATATATTGTCAATCATTAAACATATGATTTTGTTTTTAAAACAGGAGTGGTACAAGCCACTCCTGCTACGCTTTAAAGAAGGTCTTTATCAATAATCTGGTAGTTGGCCCGATGTATGTACAATGCCTTCCCATCGACCATAAGCTTTGTCATTTTCGGCAGATCGTCCGGAATTTCCCAATAGACATTATCCCCGGAAAATGCGGCGATAGGCTGTCCAAGCTGGGATTTGATGACCACAACCCTGGATTTGCCAAAATCATTTTTATACCGGTTCAAAACCCTCGCCAGAGCTGCATTATCCGTAATCCCGTTTCCGCCGTTACTGTTGACCTCGTCTAATGAAAAATCCACCTCCGGTTCCAGCCCATTCTGCACAAATACACAGGTATCTCCGCAGCTTTCGATTTCTTTTCCATCAATGGTAATGGTGATTACTGAAGACAGATCATAGCCGGTTACTGCTCTTCCATCGCTGTCATAGCTGACGGTTTCGATTTTATTTCCGGTAATGCTGATTTTCTTTCCAGAGGTTTTCAAGGTCTGATTCCCATAATTATCATAGGTATATACGGTATAATTGTTTCCGATCAATGAGCCATGAATTTCATTAATAATGGACCCCAGTTTACTGCAGCCAGTGAGCGCAACTACCAGAATTGCGGTCAAAAGGGCTGCAAATGTCCTCTTCTTTTTCTTTTGCATTTTTCTTCTCTCCATGTATTTTATGTTTGATATGCTTCTGCTATAACTTGAATCAAAAGATACTTACAGATTTATAGTAGCATGACAAATCACAGAACACAAGATGAATCACTGTCCCACGTTTTAAATTATTTTAGTTCAGGTTATCTGTTCACGCCGAGACCAACAGCCGCTTCGCGACGCACAGAAATCATGTATTCACATGATTTAGCGCCATTCTCACGCCAAACCAAACTCCACCAGTAACTTATTTCGATACTCCCGATCGGTGCTTGCTTTTAACAGCTTGCTGACACGGTCTGCCAAAATAAGTTTCTCACTCAAGGTCGCCATTCCATCTTGCCCTTCCAATCGTCCTTTCTGACGCCCTTCCTGGCGCCCTTCCTGTTCTCCTTCCTGTCTACTAACTCGCAGCATCTCTTTAATCGCTTTACACATGTCAAATCCGCCTCCTTTGGATCGTACTTCCTGTTTGCTCAATTTCAGCTGATATATAAAAAAATCTCGCAACGGTATGTTCGGCATATAGGTTGCCCGGTGTTTTTTCTTCTGACAGGCGTCTGAAAATACATACCTCATTTAACATTCAGCAATCGCATTCAGAACTCCTGCTTTTTTCATTTTCAACGGATTTAAAAGCATAAATTTCTGAAATGCGATTAGATAAATCGGATATAAGATATGTTATAGATTATATTAAATATATATTTTTTATTATAATGGCATTGTATTCTAAAGTTTTCAAGTGCTTTATTTTGTTTCACTCAAAAGCATCAAAAAATATGAATTACTGGCTTTCAAGCACAGCTTGTGCAAAAAATTTTATATTAGTTGATATCTTGTTTTGGATAATTATTGTCTTTTTGTTTGATTCGCAAATGTTACGAAAATTACAACTTATTTTGTCGAAAATGCAAATGGATTTCTAAAAGGCTATATGCTATCATTAAAAAGAAAGAATATGCTTTTTATCACCAAATATATAAGAAAAAGGGATGTTTATGAAAAGAAAATTGAAGTCTGACAGAGGTTTTACGCTGGCAGAACTTTTAATCGTTGTGGCAATAATTGGTGTATTGGTTGCCATCGCCATTCCCATCTTTACAAGCCAACTTGAAAGAAGCCGTGAAGCGGTGGATCTTTCTGATGTTAGGTCGGCTTATGCGGAAGTGATGATGGCGGCGATTACGGGGGATACCAGTGCTACGTATACGAAAGACAGCGGACAGAAAATATACAAAGAAATGGATGGTACCTATTCTATTATGGTAACGCCTCTAAAGCAACAGAAAGATGACTGGCAAACACCGTTGCCGATTACCATCGGTGGAGTATCTTCGAATGCCGGAGACACATATTGGAAAGGTATTCCTGGACCAAAAGGATATTGTGAAATTACATATCATCCACAGACAAGTACAGGGAATGAATATGTTTCATTTTATTGGACTGGGGGAACGGATAATGGTAATAATCCAACTTTAACTCCTGTACCAACACAACCGATATTTCCTACAGAAACTCCAACTCCTACTATACCAGATAATACCATTACAGACGTTGATTCAGTTGTAAATAAATGGGGAAGTTATAATTGGCCAAGCGAACCTGCATCTGGAGCAGGAATAACAATAAAAATAGATTTAGATTATGGTCAACTTATTAGCTATCATGATAGTAATAACAATGTTAAATATTATGTCGTAGCCAATGAAAACGGATATAAAGGGCGAGAACTTGGATCATCTCAAGATCAGGGACATTACTATTGGACGCCTGATGGAGCAAACGGCGATTTAATAGCGATTACAAAAAATCCACCCCATACGTGGAAAAATGCAATAAACGGAGTTATATATAACTTGTCAAAAGGGGATATTTATATTGATCCACAGGGTTACACATATATTTATAAGGCTACTAGTACAAATCAAAGCGTCCCTAATGGAGTTGGTAATTCTCAATGGGTAAAAGTATTAGATAATAAAAACTGAAAATGGAAGTAAAAAAATATCCTGTTCAAGTCCATTGTAATATTAAACTGCAATGGACTTGACAGGAGATCAGTTTTGTCACTTTCTTTTCCGTATTTCCAACATCATATTCCCTATGCCAAGCTCTTCTTCCTCTTTCCGGTTATGTTTGCAAATTTTAAACATCTGCTCAAACTGTGTTTTCAATTATTTACCTGTATAAAAGAGACTGACGTAATGCATACAGAATCTTTTCCCTCTTGACCTTTCGGAATTTCAAAAGAAATCCGAACATCATCATCGCGCCCTTCTTCGTGTGTATAATCAAATTCATATTTCCCCAATTTTTGAATATTTTGTTCGAGGTAGGTATTATTGCCATTTCTATTAGACAGTCTGACCTTTAGATTCGCGCCACACTCTTCTATATTAACAACAAGTTTGTATTTTTTATTCGCCTGTAACATAATCGTTCCATCGCCACCCTGTTTTAGCACACTATCCTTATGAGAAAAAGGAGTTAGAATTGCCTTTCCATTCTCAAATTTCGCATTTATTACCTCCCATCCGGCTGTGCTATCCCAGAAACTGCTATCTATCAGGATATTATTTTCCCCATTTGAACCGCTATCACCATTTTGGCTTTCTCCCTCAAACTTAATGTAAACCGTTTCTGTATCAGCATGATATTCTACCCACGCCTGTGTCCCGGGAATTCCTTCAATAACAGAAAAATTTCCCAGACTATTGGGGATTGTCTCCGTTTGCCAGTCTGGCTGTTTTTGCCTAAGATTGATTTTTTCAAAATCTTTTCCATCAATATTCACATTTCCATCGACTGTAATTGCTTCATCCATAACCTGTGCATACTGTGCCCTTATATTTGCAGCATCGGCTGCTTCTCGGCTTTTTTCAAGCAGGCTGGTAAATATGGGAATACCTATTGCCACCAATACTGCTATTATGGCAACAACAATGAGAAGCTCTGCCAGTGTAAAACCTTTTCTTTTTTTCTTCATAGTTCCTTTGCTCCATAAACGAATATGTCTCCTATCGGCGACAGTACTGTATATGCCTGAATTAGTCAAATACAATTGCGATTCTTAGAATAGAGTAACATATAAGCTCGTGAAGTACAATGTAATAAATGAAAATACTGAGGTTGAACTATATTTACCCAAAGAATTGTAATTCTTCTGGAATTAAATTGGGTGGCTGCTATCAAAGGCTGCCACCCAATTTTACCCTTATGCAATTCCCAACTCCGCCATCAGTTTTTTTCGATACTTTTTATTATTACTTGCCTGCAATAAATCATTAATACGCCCAGCAGAGACTAACTTTTGAATTAATTCATTCATTCGTTCTTCTGTCTTACGTTCGCCCTCACGTCTGCCCTCACGAATACCTTCCTGTTTGCTGTCTCTCATCATATCATCAAACGCCTTGCACATATCAAATTCACCTCCCACCGTTTCAACATCTCTCTTTATAAGTTTCATGGCCCTAATTCCCGACATTACAGTAAGTAGGTCAAATGTGTCTTCTTCTAGTTTGGAGAAAACCTCTTCATTTGCCTTTACATACTCCCGTAAAGCCGTTTTGTCATTCGTTCTTTGCAAAAATCCACAAACCTGTTGTAAATCGGTCTGGAACCAGTGTATATTTTTGAAATAATACACTTCAAAAAGCAGCATTGGTGTCTCGAAAAATAATTTCTGCAGTTCTTCTGGAAAATCATTTGCTCCGGTCAGATCATCCATTTTAAAGGCTGCCTGCCATGAAAAACAATTCCATTCAGAAGATCAACTATCCGCCGTGGATCTTTAAAGTACTCAATTGATGTGGCGTTCTTTTCCCGCATGCACACTCCTTTCTTTGTATGAAAAAGTTATGTAAAGTCATGTGTACAATACAAGAACGAACATTTTGTACTATCATTAGTATATACATATATTTTGTATTTTTCAAGTATTAGTATACAAAAATATAACTTTACAACAACTATTTCATACCCACGCAAAATATTCATAACGAAATGGAATTACCTGACCGAATGGTCAGATTTAGATTTTTCTTTTGTAAAAGTAAATTAAGTATACGACTTAATGAAGGGCAATGTCAATCAGAAAAATTGAGGATTATGTATATGATTTTCGTAAGAATTGTGCAGAAAAGCAGGCCAGAAATGCCTTCTGGCCTGCCCGGTAAAAAGGATTATTTAAATTGAAATCACCCAAATTTCCTCATATTACTAAGGTCTGTCAGGTTGATCATCTGTGTTTCGCCGACTTCACCTGTTGGGCTCATCGGGCATACGGCGTAATTTCGTGTTTCGCTTCCTATCGTAAGTTTAGCCACATAATGCCAGCGAGACCATTCCTCAGTGCCTCTCTGATAATCGCCATAACAATTGTGAATATCGTCAAAACCACCGATTAACTTTGCAAAATCACAAAGGGCTGCCGGTGATGTGCAGGAATCCCAACGATAAGATACAAAAAATGGAGTATTAGGTTCTGCAGCCAGAGATACCAGATAATTTCCATGTACCGTTACATATTTGAAGCGACCTGGCTCTGTGAGATAATCACTTACAGCGTCCATTTTTTCAAATGGAGTCATATCGGAAGTTGTAACTTTATTGATAATGTCAGTCATCCATGCTTTCTCAGCCTGGTCATAATCCATAACATTTAATGCCACTGTTTTTGCAACCGTGTAACCAGACATGGAGTATTCTCGGAATTCGATATCGTAAGTTCCTGCTTTTTCAAAATATACATATCCGATATAACCGCCTTTTACTTTTTTCAGGGAAGTGGTCTCGGAATCGCCGTTTTCATAAGGAATATCATCATATATGTGCGTTGTTCCACCTGAATACACATTTATCAAAGGGCTTTCTCCATCACAGATCAGTCTAAAAGAATTCAGATCCTGATTGTCTGTTTTTATAAAAAGAGGTTTGATACACTGTGTGTAAATATCTGCTTTCTGCTTGTCCAAACCATAAATTTCATAGGTATATTTAGCAGGTGTTATGCCTTTCGTATCATATATTGGCAAATCTACTTTACGAATTTCGCTCCACGGTCCAACGACTTTTACATTATTGCGGATGGTGTAAGAACGTACTTTTGCATAATAACTGCGGCCTGAGTCTAAATAATAGAAACTCACACTTCCTATCCCGTCATCTTCACCGATTGTTCGCATATCCTGAACACTGTATGCAAACTTATCATTGTAAGAAAGATAACCTTCGTAACCAACATAGGGATCTGACTGGGAAAAAGTTCCCGGACAGTTCAAATCCACCCATCCGTCACCATAATCTATTGACTTGATGGCTGGAACAGGAAGGGTGCTGTCAACGGTTTCAGATGTCACTACATAAGAAGTCTCGGTATGCGGATTGTATAGCTTCTGGGTAACTGAAACCGTGGAAGTAATTTTTTGTCCATAAATATCCGTGATGGTAATCACGCATTTCCCAGGCTCAAGCGTCGCAAATAAGTGGCTGTTTCCGCCTTCAGCTTCATCTGTGGAATATACAACAGCCGGATCAGAAATATTAATGTCTTTGATTCCATTTGACGTTTCAATCTCATAATATCTTCCGCTTTCCAGGGTTATATTTGCTTTTCCCTCTTCGAGCGTTAATTTCGGAACCGGCTTAGGGGTAGGCGTTGTATTTGAAGTATTTTCTTTTAACTTTCCGCTTGTTTTGCAATGTTCTGTGGAAGACCATTTGGAATAATATTTCTTTCCTTTAATGGCCATGTAGGTACGGGCCTGCATATAATATGTAGTTCCGGCTTTCAGTCCATTGAGGGAAACGGTGTTGTTTTTGTTTCCTTTGACTGTTATGGTTTTCGCATTTTTTAATTTGGAATTTGTGGCATAGCGCAGCTGGTAACCGCTGGTCTGAGCGGTTTGCCTTTTTATTATCACACTGACAGTCTTTTTTCCAACATAACCACCCATTACCTGGGTCTTTGGAGGCAAAATGGTAAACTGCTTTTTCACTTTGCCGGCATAAGCACCTTTTCCAATAATCTGAACCGTATAGGTGCCTACCTTTTTGCAGCCCTTGGAATATTTCAGAACATAGTTTTTCTTCTCTTTCAGGACTTTGCCCTTATAGGTGACGCTTACCTTCGGGCGCTGGACTTTTTGATTGTAGGTGAGTTTGGTGGCTGATAATTTGATTTTGGTGTTTTTCACATTTACCTTTGCTGCAGCAAATACCTGGCTTGTACTGCACAGCAGAAGCAGGGAAATCATCAGGCAAAAACGAATCAGCCGGTGGAGGTGGTAATTCTTTTTCATAAATTTTTGCTCCTTCCTGCTAATTCCAAAACATGTTCTTTGCTAATTTTCAGTAAAGCCGCAATCTTTTCAATGCCCATTCCATCCTGAAGTAACGAATTGACAATTTCTTTTGTTTTCAATTCCTTTCCTTCCTGTATTCCCTCTTGTATTCCTTTTTGTATTCCTTTTTGTATTCCGCTTTGCTCACCAGCCTCAAACTCAGCTTTTCTCAGTTTACGTTCTTCCTCTTCTTTGTCATATTCAAATATACTCACTGCGATAACCTCCGCTCTATTTTTCCGAAGAAATTCTTCCAGAATTTCCTCCTGAATACATTCATCTACAGCTTTTTTTACAGCTGTTTCCAGTTGCATATATTTTGCATATTTACGAACCCGCGCTACATATATTGCATATTCCCTTAGTATCTGGCACTGTTCCATCAATTCCCTGTTACTGCCTTCATAGCATCCGGAATATCGTGACCTTGTAGTTTCTGTTTACCATAGGCTGGTCCTCCTTTTCTTTGCAGGAGTCAGAAAAGACAAGCTAAGCATACATACCTTTCATTCAGAACTCCTGCTCTTCTTCGTTAATGGGTAAAAAGCATGGATTTCTGATGTGTGATTAGATAAATCAGATGGCGGATATGCCTTGAACTATATGAGAAATATGCTTTTTATCATAATAACATTGAAGTTCTTGATTTACAAGTATTTTTCGAAAGTCTGCTAAATTCTTTTGCTTTCTTTCTTCACAGCCTATTCCCCTGGTAACGGGAATGATTTTTCAAACACGCTCTAATCCGTCACCAGCCTTACGCCATCCATAAACAAAATCTCACACCCCTTATCACCCCCAATTATAATTTCCCCGATCACCATTCTCGTATTCTTCGCCACCTGGAACCAGTCAGGATACTTTTCGGTCAGCTCTTTCATCTGTGCTGCGCGTAAGCGCTCCAGGGCATTTCCCTGAGCAATATCTTTCTCCCAACCTGACAGAAGATTTTCTCTCTGGGATACCAGCTGTGCCCAGGCAGCGCTTACGTATTCTTCCATCTTATGCCCCTCAACAGGCTTGGCTTTACAAAATCCACCCTTTTCTTTGCCGGAATTTATGCAACGCCACACACTTTTTCTACTCTTCTTCACCATCCTTCCGCCACAGCACCCACAAAAAATTTTTCCATAAAAAGGTTCCAGACTGCTGCTTCCCAATTCCCGGATCTGATGATTCCGTTTAAACTCTTTGATTCTGTTGATTTCCAGCTGTGCCGCGTCCCATATTTCCCGCTCTATGATTGCTTCATGATCATTTTCCACATAATACTGTGTCAGTTTTCCATCGTTCTTTTCCAGCTCTTTCGTAAGAAAATCCCGGATATAATACTTCTGCATAAGCAGATCTCCCTTGTACTTTTCATTTTGAAGGATGCGAACGACCGAAACCGCAGCCCAACGAGATTCGCCATGCACCACAGTTTTGCAGTAACATATGCTCACTTATCGCTTGAAAGCCTTTTGTTTCCTTGCTTTCAGGCTTTTTTTATTTTTAAATTTCGTCATATTTTACTAGCGTTTTGTATCGTTTTGTGGTGCAATAAATATTATACGAAACGGAGTGCTTGCTATGTACCTCAAAAAAACACCAAACCTGAATGGTCGGATTCGCCTTTCCATTGTTGACACCTATTACGATAAAGCTAAGAAATGCTCCCGCCAGAAAACAGTAGAATCTATTGGCCGGCTAGACGAATTAGAAAAAAAATATGATGACCCTATTGCTCACTTTCAAAAAAGAGTCGAGCCGCTAAAAGCTGAAAAGCAGCCAGACAGGCTCCCATCCACTTTACTTTTTACGATTCTGATCGCCTTTGTTTAGGTGACAAGCTGAGAAAAAACTTTGGCTATGCTGCACTGAGCCAGATCTACCATGAGCTCGGTCTCCATACTTTCCTAACGAACCGGCAGCGCCGCTCAAAAGAACAGTATGATGCCAATACCATCATGAAGATGCTGGTCTATTCCAGACTTCTTTTCCCTGCTTCAAAGAAATCTTCCTATGATGATCGGGAACATTTCTTTGAGAAAACAGACTACTCTTTAGACGATGTTTACCGCTGTCTGTCTTTCCTTGACAAACATAAAGAAAACTTGCAGATCTGGCTAAATGACCATATCAAAGAGAATTATGGCAGGGATACCAGCCTCATCTATTATGATGTTACAAACTACTATTTTGAGACAGATGAGCAAACCGATTTTCTCCGTAAAGGAGTTTCAAAAGAACATCGTCCAAATCCAATTGTGCAGATGGGACTTTTCATGGATAATCAGGGAATTCCTATTACTTATGAACTTTTTCCCGGAAATACCAATGACTGTCTGACCTACAGACCTAACTTTGGACGCATCAAAAAGCAGTTTGATCTTGGCAGAGTCATTTCCGTTGCTGACAAAGGAATGACAACAGGTGATAACATCTGGTACACGATCAACACGCCCACTCATGACGGATATGTTTTCAGTATGTCCATCCGGGGCGCAGAAAAAAGCATCAAGGACTATGTTCTGGAACAGGAAGGTTATGAATGGCTTGGTACAGAATACAAGCGGAAATCCCGCAAGTCTCCAAGAACAATCCAAGTATCCTCTGTTTCGGGCAAAAAAATAAAAAAGCAGGTAAATGAGAAACAGGTTGTCTTCTGGAGTGAAAAATATGCCAAACGAGCAAAAGCAGAGCGTGAAGCTGCACTGACAAAAGCAAGAGACCTGGCAAAAAATCCAGGGAATTATATAAGAGCCACGTCTTATGGTGCTGCAAAATATGTCAAAAAATAGACTATGACAAAGAAACCGGAGAAATCCTTACCGCCTCTTCTGGGCTGGACATTGATGAGGACAAAATCCGGGAGGAAGAATCACTGGATGGTTACTACATGCTCTTAACCAGCGAAATGGAGACATCTGACGACGAGATTATCGATATGTACCGAGGTTTATGGAGAATTGAGGAATCTTTTAAAGTAACCAAAAGTGAACTGGAAGCCAGACCCGTGTATGTCTGGACAAAAGAACATATCGAAGCACATTTCCTTACCTGTTTTGTAGCTTTGACAATCGCTAGAATACTGGAAAATAAACTGGAGCGAAAATACAGCATCGGAACTATTTTGGAATCTCTGTCAAAAGCCAAATGCAGCCTAATCCAGCAAAACTATTATCTGTTTGATTATTACGATGAAGTTTTAAAAGATATCGAAAGAGTTACAGATATTGATTTTGGAAAACGTATCCGTACGCTAGGGGAAATAAAAAAAGTTTTAGCAAAGACCCAAAAATAGAAAAAACACCATGAAAATCTGACAAAGCAGAAAGCCCGCCAAGCCCTGTATTTACTGGGTTTGACGGGTGTTTTATATCCATTTAGCTGCAAAAGTCAGGGTCTTTCGCAACTGTTAGAATATGAAAAGAGTATGCGAACTACGGCATTTTTGCCATTTATTCCGTACAAAAAATAAGATAAAAAAGTAGAAATGATGTAGAATATTTTTCAATAAAATTTGTACTAAAACAGAACATAAAAATTCCCACGAGAAACAATGCTGCTTTTCTGTTTCTCGTGGGGAAATAGTTATACAAAATCAAAACTCAATTGCGTATATTCTTCTATATCTGCAATTTCACATAAATAGTTCTCTAAATCCTCATTGGTTTTAATCACTGCTGCCTGATATAAATTCTCCAAAACATTATTTCCTGTAGAATATTTCAACAAACCGTGATAATAACAAGCCAGGCGGCGATTCTGTTTTTTTGCATACTCTGCAGTATGCATAGTACCACTTTTTTCCATAGCTTCTACTACCAGAACCCCCTGAGACATGCCACTTTGAAGTCGGTCGCGCTGCACGAAACGATATTTCTCAGGTCTTGTTCCTTCGGGATATTCGCTAATAAGACATCCGCCCTGCTTTAAAACTTCTTCTGCAATCCATTGATTAGATTTCGGATATATTTCATTTATTCCGCAAGGAAGAACCACTGCGCATTTCCCCCCTGCTGCCAGAGCCCCCTTTAGAGCTTCTGCATCACAGCCAAGTGCAAGACCATTTACAAGATTAAAACCATTTTTGCCTATAATACTGCCCGCATTATAAGCCAACTTAGCACCTACAGCCGATATCTTACGTGATCCTACAACCGCAATACTTTTATGCTCATTCAAAATATCAATATTTCCTCTATAGTACAAAACCTCTGGCCGGTCTTTTATTTTTTTCAAATCATGTGGATAATTTGTTTCATCAACTCGACAGATTTTTATTTCCTGCCATAGTGTTGTTTTCTTTTCTTCCATAAGCTTTTCCATTTTATATTGCCTTACCCAATGCAAACATTTCTACATTAGCGGCTCCACGATTTAATAAAATTTCTTTGCAGACATACAGAGAGTTTCCAGTTGTAGTTACGTCATCCATCAATAATACAATGTCTGCGCTTATGTCTATATCCTCTACCGTATCAATAGACTGCATATGAACTGACAGATTCCTGCTTCCTCCTGTTGCAAGCTTGTTGATTGAATGGCTTCTTCTTAAAAAATATACTTTATTATCCCTTCCATTGGCAGCAAGCATTTCTCCTAGTTTTCCAATTCCGGATTCTCTTTTTTTCCGCATTACTGGAAGGTACCACACAAATAGTTACTCCGGGGCATATCTCACAATCCAGTAAATTGTAAAAATATTTAATCGCCGATGGTTTCTTATCCTTCAAATCCAATATTTTCCCGCTAAACACATCAAACAATGGATTCTTTATCTTTCGTTCTCTGTCCAGCCAATATTTATGATAGTTACTGTAAACTACAATTTCACCAGTTCCGTTCCATGCTTCATTTACAAACACCATGTTTATAGCCTCCTTCGAACAAATGTTTTCTTTATTTTATCAGATTGCTACTCACATTTCAACCGGATGATCATTATATTTCTCAAACTCCTTTTCCATCTTTTCCAGTATATTGGAGTATTGAAGGAGTTCGGCCACACGTTGTTCTTTGTTGTCGTATTGTTTCTTGTAGGAGACGCGGTGTTCCATGGCGGCCCAGAAGTCCATGGAGATGGTTCGCAGCTGGATTTCTACCGGATAGTATTCGTTTGCATCCAGACAGCAGACATTTACGCCGAGAATGACATGATGGCTGCGATAACCGTTGGGCTTGGGGTTCTCAATATAGTTTCTCTCACGGATGAAAATAAGGTCGGGCTGCTTCTTTAACATGTTTACCAGATTATTCACATCCCCAACAAAATAGCAGATAATACGCACCCCCGCAATATCCTGCAACTGATCCTTGGCATTTTCCAAGGTTGGCTCGAAGCCATGACGCACCAGTTTTTCCTCAATGCTGTCCTTCTTTTTGATCCGGTACTGTATGTTATGAACGGGTTTCCCCGTCTTTGTTTTATAAATAGAGTGGTTCAGCACTTCCAGACGTGTCAGCAATAGCTTCATCGCATCCTCATACGGCTGAATAAGCTCATAATACTCCTTGTCAGTCATAAGTAAAAACCCTCCTTCTCGTTTCCCATGGTACTATATAAATGTGTTCATTTGGTGAGAACGAAATAAACAGAAAATAAATGTTACTGTTCACTGGTAACGTTCCGCGAGGCGTTTTTTGTGAACAAAGTTCACAGAAAACCCGAGAATTGCGGCGCGAAATCATGCGAATGCATGATTTCTGTGCATCGCGAAGCGCGTTACTGTGAACGGAGTGAACAGTAACAAATAAATTACTGTTCACTCCCTTCCTTTTCCCCTTGAAATCCCCCTGTCGAACTGGTACTATTATAGGTAAAAGATTGACGAAATAACTGCAATTTTGACTTGAAATATCGGAATTAGGAATGGGGTAGAGAGTTTTTGATGAAGTCTTTTAAAGTCAGCATCATTTTACCGGTGTATAACGTGGAAAAATACCTGAGCGCGTGCCTGGACAGCTTATTGGCACAGACACTTGAGGAAATAGAGATCGTAGCTGTCAATGATGGCAGTACAGATGGAAGCCTGCAGATTCTGCAGGCTTATCAGTCGTTAAATCCGGAGAAGCTTTTTATATTTTCCACAGAGAACCACGGCGTCAGCAGGGCACGAAATTACGGTTTTGCCCATTCCCATGGAGAATATGTCTGGTTTGTAGACAGCGATGACTTCGTAGAGCCTGACGCCTGCAGACTTCTTTATGAAAAAGCTACCGCTGACGGAAACGACCTGGTTCTTTTCCGTTACTATAATGTAGACTCTGAGACCGGAGTCCGTAAGGAATACATTGCATCCTGCCATAATCAGAACTTCCGCGTTGCAGACAAGCCTTATGAATTACCTGCGATTTCTCCATACCCATGGATCAAGTTCATTCACAAAGATCTGTTTAACGGACTTTGTTTCCCGGAAGGAATCCGGTTCGAAGATCTTCCGGTGGCCTATCTTCTGGCTGTGAAAGCCCGTTCCATCGGATACGTGGATCAGTGCTTCTATAATTACAGAAAAAATGTAGGATTCCTCAGCCGTCTCACGCCTTCCACCCTTCACATCCGGAATGCCATTATTTTTATGAAGGAAGAAATGGAGAAGCTGGGGCTGTTTGAGCAGTATCAGGCAGAACTGGATTTCATTGCTGTGCGCCATTTTTTCTACCGTTTCTGGAAGCTGCTCACCAACTATGAGACTAACCAGAAAGAACTGAAGCTGCAATTGATCAATGAGCTTTTCGATTATATGGAATCCAATATTCCGGACTGGGAGAACAATCATTATGTCCGATATTCACTTCCGCCACATATTGGGCGGTTGCTCTGTCTTTATGGTTCCAGACAGGAAATGATTTCTTTCATAGAGGCCTGCAACGGAATGACCGTACAGCAGCAGAAAGCCTGGATAAAGGATTACAAGCTTTCTCACAAAACATCTCCCAGCTATCAGCCTGCTGAGATGATCCACCGGGAAAAAACTTCCTCCCAGTTTTATGGCTTTGCCTATACCGGAAGCCTTGCTCCTGATCCGGAGCAGATTCTTCTGGAAGCCAGCCGTGGAAAAGAAATTCCTACCTGGATATTGAAATTACTTGTGCATCTTCTGAGGAATTTTGGAGAGCACCAGATCATTGTCTCCCTGACTCAGGAGAAGCATGCCCTGTTCCAGGCTCTTCTGAACCGCTATCTTTCCGACAGCACAGCTCTGTCTGAGAATATTACTCTGGTGTGCCCGGACAGCGAAGAATACGGCAAAGTACTTGCACTCTCCGGCTACGTGATCACAGACGGACCTTTGCCCTACTATTTCCGGAAGGAAGAGGGACAGTTTGTGCTGCTTTACTGCGGACACAATCTGTATCCGGAAACCGTTCTGAACACACCGGATTCCACCGCTGATACAGGGCTTTGGCAGCATACTATGTTTATGGCAGACTGCCTGTATTTTAACAATGTACAGAACCGGGATATTTACCTGCAGGAATGTATGACAGCTAATATCTGCAAAACGCCTTACATTATCGGTTCTTCCACCCACATTCCATTGATTCCCAATGAATCACACAGGGAAAAGCTCCGCCGCAGCCTGCAGATGGATTCCATGCAGACTATTTTGTATGCACCGCTGCTTCCAGGGTCCTATATTGCAGACACTGAGCAGGCATTCCGGAATTTCATGGCAGCCCTCTACATATTTGACTGTGAACTTTCCGATCATCAGGTTTTGTATCTGCATCTGGACCATGAAAGGGAAATTGATTTTTCTGAATTTAGACATATAAAAGAAATGCCAAAAGATTTCGATGTACCGGATTTCGCTGCGGCGTGTGATATTTTTATATCGGATTATCACAATGCACTTTCTGCCAGATTCACCACAGGCACACAGATTCTACGATTTCTGTGCGGTACATTTCTTCGACACGAAAATGCAACCAGTGACCATCAGACTGTACCAGCTGCTCCTGTCCTGCAGGAAACCACTTCCTGTCTGCCCGAGAGCTCTGGAGCCTGTTTGAAAAATCATTCCTGCAATCTGCACTCCACACTTTGTGATATATTTCACCCGGAATATCCCGCATTTGATAATGTGCCGGAGTTAGTACGATATATCGGACAGTTAGAACTGATGTCTGAGAAGATGGTCACAAATGAAGCTTTACATTCAGCACCTTTTGACCAGTTTACTTCTGATACAGACCATGGGTTCAGTTCCCAGGAGCACAATTGGAATTCTTCGAAAAAAAGCTCTCTGCAAATGGAAAACAATCATGATTTACAGGCAGCAAAGAATTCCTCTGGAGAAGCCACTATTTTCGAGGAATCCCCACAATATCTTCTCACAGATATTGCAGATTCTCTCTTAAACGGACGACCGCTGCCCTATTATGCTCCAGCTTCTTCCGATGATGTACCGGCACCTCGCACACGCGTCTTGTTCTTTACAGGGCGGAAGCTTTCCCAGAATCTGGTTCGGGATTTTAATGCCCTGGCTGCACAGGCACCGGAAAAAGAATTCTGGCTTGCATACAATGATTTCCGCAATACAGACTCTGCCAAATATCTGGCACAGTTATCACCTGACTGTTCCAGCCTGCCATTGAAGCCGGATCCCGAAAAAGGTAACCGCTGGAAGCTGGCAAGTGTGCTCACCAGCCGGATGGGACTTTTCTCATTCTATCCATTGTCCCATATTTTGGACTTGGGGAAGGAAGAATATAAGAAGTGCATGGGAGAGACAAGATTCGATGAAGTCGTAATCACTTCCACAGATAGTATAAAAACGGTTGCTACGCTTCTGGCTGCTGCGCCAAAAGCGTCCTATACTTTTGACACCTTTAACCCAGAGCGCTACAGTACCTCAAGACCTTACAGACACCAGATTGCATTTCTTTGCAGAATGTTAAAGGATACAGGAAGTCTGGAATTGCCTGCCGAGCTTACCGGATTGAAGCTGACACAAAGCTCTGGCAAAAATAAAGATAAAGGAATGCTCTAGGGCGTGTTTGGAAAAGGCTTTCTACAAGATGTGCGTCACAATTTGTGGGAATGCTTTTTTATAACCCATTCCTTACGAAAGGATTTACCTATGAAATTAACCACTATCATCCCGGTTCACAATGCTGAGAAATACATCACAGCCACTTTGGACAGTGTATTGCAGCAGGATCTGGGAAATCCAGAGGAGCTGGAGGTGATCTGTGTGGATGACGCATCCACCGACGCTTCTGTTGCCCTCATAAAAGATTACCAGCAAAAAGACTCCCGCATCCGCCTTTTCCTCAACGAAAAGACCCGGTTTGCAGGAGCCTGTCGAAATAAGGGAATCGAAGAAGCCCATGGTGATTACCTTCACTTTCTTGATGCAGATGACCTTGTAGAAAAAGGTGTCTACCAGAAATACCTGTCCATTGCTGAACAGGCGGATGCCGACATGGTAAAGGGCTGCGCCGTCTGCTTTGACAATGAGACCGGCGAGCTTTCCGATACCCCGCTTTTTGCACTGTCTGACGTGCCCGCTGAGTGCTTCGATAAAGTTCTGAATTTCCACCAGGCTCCTGAAATTTTCAGCCACATCAGTGTAGTTCCATGGAATGCCATTTACAAACGGAAATTCATTTTGGAAAAGGGGCTTCGCTTTAACAATCTGATCTGTGTCAACGACCGCTCCTTCTACAGCGAAGCCGTATTCACTGCCAACAGGATCTGGCTCACTCACGAGCAGATTGTCCGTTACCGTGTGAATAACAGCGCATCCCTTGTAGGAAACCGTGCCAGAAACTTCCATTGTGAATTTGATTCCTGGCAATTGATCATGAACCAATGTACCAAATACAATATTCAGGGCCGTGAGCTGGCCATCGTAATGGAGCGTGAGCTGATTGACATTTTTATCTGGTATCGCAAATACAAGAAAATTCCGGAAATTTCAGAAGAGATTACTGCGCAGACCCAGGCGTTTGCGCAGAAGCTTGATATTTCGCCTCTTGAAGCATTCCCGCCTTCTTTCAAGTGGTACTACGATTATCTCACTTTTCTTCCGGAATTTGAGACCCTTACAAAAAATTATAACAATATTACCCAATTCAAAAAACAAGCCAAACTAATCATGCCCCAGTGCACCACCCTGGCTGACTTCTGCCACCGCATCCAGGAAGCCCCCGCCACAGACAGTACCTCTAAACGGTCAGGTGTATTAAAAAAACTGCTCTCCCATTTTAAGCATTGATTCGTCAGAAACCACCAGTTAGTTCAACTGGTGGTTTCTCTTTGCCTCATGCACCTTCGTTATTCATCCTGCTCACCGACTTCTTCCTGTGCTTCTTTGCCTCATAAAGCTGCTGGTCTGCAAGGGAAATCACCTGCTGGATGTCTGTTGAAATATTTGGGCGGAACTCGGCAATTCCAAGGGAAATCTCCACCAGGAAGGGCTTGCCGGATTTTTCATTAAACAGCTTACATGCCATCTTCACACGCTCCCGGAACTTCTCTCCGAAGTCGGCTTCCTCGCATTCCAGCATGATAATATATTCATCACCGCCCACACGGCCCAGAATATCATTGCTGCGCAGACATCCCTTTAATATTTCGGCAACACTCCTAAGGGCAAAGTTCCCTGCCGGATGCCCCCAGGTGTCGTTAATCTCTTTTAAGTGATCCAGATCACCATAGATCATATATGCCCTCTGGCCATTCCCAGCCTGGCAAACCCGCTTGGTGTGCTCCATAAACCCGCGCAGATTCAGAAGTCCGGTCAGCTCATCATACTCGGAAATAATACCAAGAACGCGGTTTTTCTCCTTAATCTCTTCCATATCTCTGGACATCTCCAGCCGTCTGGCCGCCTCTGCCTTGCTTATCTCCAGATAATGCAGGGACAGACCAATCTGCAGGCTGATCACATAGAAGAACGGGAAATCCTCCTGGTCAATGTCACAGGCCAGAAGTCCATACTGCTTCTCCCCGGAAAAAAGAAGAAAAACCATAAACTGGTGGCGCTCTTCGTCCTCCATCAGATCACAGATTCCGTTTTCCTTCATAACCAGAGGTCTTTCATAAGCCGCCTTGGTAATGATTCTGCCATTCTCATAGCTGGCAGCAAGATGAAGGTTATAAGGGCAGGTCCACTTCCGTTTTCCATCGTAAACAATCGGTTCATCCAGAAGAAAAAGATGAGTACATCTTGTATGAAGCTCCCGCATTTTCTCCATAATTTCCTTCAGAAAAGCCTGCTCGTCATCCATGCAGTCGTTTAAATCCCGGGCAAGAACCGGAATAAACCAGGATTTCCTCTGAAAACTGATCAGCTCCAGCTTCATTCCGGTAATGATCTTATTCAGCCTGTGCACCTGGGCACCAAGCCCCATAGGTGTCTCTTTCCTCGAAACATCCTCTGACACACAGCCGCAGGACTCTCTTTTTACAAAAGAAACCGGCACGCGTCTGGATACAGCTTCTTTTCCGGGATCTTTTCCATCCAGGCGGTTTACCAGATCGTAGACTGCCATTTTACCCATAAGCTCTCCGTCCTGCTGAATTGTAGTAAGGGGCGGTTCCATCCCGGATGCACGCTCACAGTCATCAAATCCGGTAATCATAATATCCTTGCCAACCACAAGCCCACGCTTCTCGCAGACACGATAGCCGGCAAAAGCCATCTCATCATTGGCAAATACAATGGCCTGGGCATCCGGGTTGCTATCCAGAAGGCGTTCCACCTGTTTGTCCACAAACTCGGAATAGTCCCCCTGGGCAATCATTTCAGGGGTTACAGGAAGCCCGTATTTCTTCATGGTTTCCAGATAAGCTTCCTTACGCTCAATGGCGTCTGTGTTATGCTCCGGTCCTGCCACGAACAGGATTCTGGACAGATGATGCTCTTCCACCAGATGAGAAATGACCATCGCAATACCACCTTTGTTGTCACAGATCAGGGAGTGACAATTGGGCACATCCACGACTTCTGTAAGAAAAACCGTGGTGATCCCATTATATTTCCGGGCAAATTCGTTGGGATCATCCTCCCGCAGCTGGATTCCCAGTGTTCCATAATTAATGATCAGACCATCCAGTCCGCCGATCAGGCTGTAGTCATGTATGGTATTAAATTGATAGTCATAGGAATTTTTCTGTTTGCTGCCCAGGACATCTTCAAAAAAGTCCTTAGTCCGGGTTCCCAGAAAAAAACAGACATTTACATCCAGCTCTGCCGCCGCCTCAGAAATCCCCTTGATATGCTCTTTTGGAAAATAGGTATGCACTCCTCCGATGAGGACTCCAAGATTATACCTCTTTTTTTCTTCCATCTTCACACCTCTTGCTGCAAAAATTTGATATTTTTTCTTTCTCCTTCATATCGCACTTCATCTGTTTTTCACGTTCTTTTTTATCCAAAATCAGCTTTTTGCTTTCGTCTATTATAACAATGTTTCCTATAGTATGTAAAGTCGCTTTGTGAATTTTCGCTAAATATATGAATCTTTTCCTCTCTCATTGCAGTGCAGATTTTTTTCTGGTATACTTTAGGCATCAAGCGCGGATCTGCAAATTAAAGCAGTAAAGAATTGGATTTTATCGGTTATAGAGGTAACCGTTTCAATCGTCCCAGAGCATATTAAAAAGGACTTTCTGCGAGCTGCAAAGTGAGGTATGCAGCTTGCGGAATTGATTTTTCAAACACACTCTGACGCCTGATAGGAAGGATAAAAAATGGCAATTAACCCCATGAAATTACTTGAACTTAAGAACCTGTGGAACGCTTTTACAAGGCGTCACCCGAAATTCCCACAATTTATTTCCGCCGTACAGCAGGCCGGCATTTCCGAGGGAACCGTGATCGAGATTCAGATCACCACACCAGATGGCAGAACTTTCACTTCCAACCTGAAAGTACAGCAGGAAGACATCGAAGCTGTGAAAAGTCTACAGAATTACCAGTAAATATTTAGCTAAATTTCATCCGGATTTTACAATGTTTTTGCACAAAAAAATTGTATTTTTATCGAAAATATTGTATAATATGGCTTAAAGCATTCCTGTTTGCAGATACAGTTCCGCGAACAGCAGCCTTAAAGAAATGAAAGTGAGGGTTCACCATGAAACAGAACAGTATGTTAGCAATGATTCTGGCAGGCGGCCGTGGCAGCCGTCTTCACGATCTTACCAACAAAGTGGCTAAACCGGCAGTTTCCTACGGCGGTAAATACCGTATCATTGATTTCCCCCTCAGTAACTGTGCCAACAGTGGCATCGATGTAGTAGGCGTACTGACACAGTATGAGTCAGTTGAGCTGAACAGTTATGTTGCAGCCGGCGGACGTTGGGGACTGGATTCCAAGGACAGCGGTGTATATGTACTTCCGCCTCGTGAGAAAGCAGACACCGGACTCGACGTATATCGCGGAACAGCCGACGCGATTTCCCAGAACATTGATTTTATAGATCAGTATGATCCGGAATACCTTCTGGTACTTTCCGGTGACCACATTTATAAAATGAATTATGACAAGATGCTTGCCTTCCATAAAGAGAGACAGGCCGATGCTACCATCGCCGTTATCGAGGTTCCTCTTAAGGAAGCCAGCCGTTTCGGTATTATGAATACTGACGGCGAAACAGACCGTATCACCGAGTTTGTTGAGAAGCCGCCAGTACCTGAGAGCAATCTTGCCTCTATGGGTATCTATATTTTTAACTGGAAGCTTCTTCGCAAGCTGCTTCTTGCAGATATGAAGAACCCGGATTCCAACCATGACTTTGGCAAGGACATCATCCCTACTCTTCTTGGCGATGAGAAACGTCTTTTCGCTTACCGTTTCAAGGGCTACTGGAAGGATGTTGGAACCATAGATTCTCTCTGGGAAGCAAATATGGATCTTCTCAGCCCGGATAATGAGCTGGATTTAAGCGACCTTACCTGGAAAATTTACACCGAAGATGTAACCGCACTTCCGCAGTATATTGGCACAGAGGCCAGGATCCAGAACGCTTACATAACCCAGGGCTGTGTAATTGAAGGCGAGGTTACCAATTCCGTAGTCTTTACCGGAGCCAGGGTGAGACCAGGTGCAAAGGTAATTGACAGTGTACTTATGCCAGGTGCTATTGTGGAGGATGGTGCTGTCGTAATACGTGCCCTTGTTGCCAATGGCGTAAACATCGGCAAGGGTGCTCTTGTAGGAAGTGCTGACAGTGAGCACATCGAGCTGATCGCGAAACGAGTAAAGGGGGCCGAATAATATGTATAAGGCATTTGGAATTGTAAACTCATCATCCAGAAACATCCGTGTAGAGGGACTTGAGGACTACCGTCCAATCGGAGCTTTCTCATTCCTGGGCAGATACCGTATGGTCGACTTCCCGATTTCCAACCTGAGCAACAGCGGCATTGACCGCATTCAGGTCTACGTGAAAGAGAAACCAAGAACTCTGGTTTCCCATATCGGCACCGGACGTCATTATAACATTAACTCCAAGAGCGGACGGCTGCAGGTTCTTTTCACTGACAGCGACCAGAGAAACAATATCTACAACACCGATATTGCTTCCTATTACGAAAATATGGAATGTATCAAAGAAATGCATCATCCGTATGTAGTAATCACACCAGATTACATGGTTTATACCGCTGATTTTTCCAAGCTGATCGATCAGCATATTCAGTCTGAGGCTGACATTACCCTGCTTTATCACGCAGTAGACAATGCGAAGGATGCTTATCTGAACTGTAATATCCTGAATTTGAACAAGCAGAAGGGTGTGCTCTCCATTGAGCCAAACCACGGAAATGCCAAGAACCGCAATATTTTCATGGACACCTACATTATGAAAAAGGATCTGTTTATCGAGCTGATCCGCAAGGCAAAGGCAATTTCTTCAGCCTTTACTCTTGCAGACATTATCAATGAGCTGCATAATGAGCTGGATGTAAGAGGAGTTTCCCACCGCGGCTTCTTCGCTTCCATCACAGATTTCCAGAGTTATTACGATGCCAATATGGATCTGATCGATATCAAGGCTGCGCAGACACTTTTCGATCCGGAATGGCCAATTTATACCCGTACCAATGATTCCTGTCCAACTCACTATTATGAGACCGCCCAGATCCGCAACTCTGTCGTTTCCAACGGCTGTCAGGTGGAGGGAACCATTGAGAATTCCATTCTCGGTCGTGGCTGCATCATTCACAAGGATGCCGTGATCAAAAACAGTGTGGTTCTTTCCGGTGCTGAAATTGGTGAGGGCGTACATGTAGAGAACCAGGTAGTAGACAAGATGGTCAAAATCCTTCATGTGAAGGAGGTTGTCTCAGATCCGGCACTTCCTGGCTACATTAAGAGAAGAGATATTCTGTAAATATTGCATTCCAGAGCCTGTTTGGAAAATCAAACACACTTAGGAAAAACAAAAGTCCCGAGCGGTTTTGTCCGCCGGGACTTTCTTTTTATATTCTTACCTGCTCCAGCATTTCCTCTACCCTGCCTGGTATACTGGTACCGGCAGTAACAAGCTTCAGCTGCACTCCAGGCAGCTCCGGAAATCTCAGAGCCTCTACCCTTCTGCACATTTCCTTCTGGATTTCGGAAAGCTCCTCTTCCGTAGCCTTAAAAAATACTGTCACAAAATCATCGCCGGAATATCTGAGCACATCGCCTTTACCAGCCGCAACATCCCGAAGCACACCTGCAACCTGGCGAAGCACATCATCTCCAGCCTGATGTCCGAAATTCTCATTGATCCTTTTAAAGTTCTTAATATCCGCAAACATAAGAGCTGCTGCATTGTCCATTTTACTCAGCTTCTCCACATAATAGCGTTTATTATAAACTCCGGTTACCGGGTCTATATAAACCTTCTCCTTATGAATCCTTACAGATGACAAGATCTCATCCTTGGAATACCCATCGGGCATAAACTCACCATCTATCCTGGTAGCCATCTCCAGACAGCAGGGCTTCCCGTCAATCTCCACATACATGGATACCACCTGATACGGATCCTCCCCTGCAACCTCAAGCTTTGTCATGCGCTTCCTGGTCTGCATGCTGAGTCTGGAAATACAGTTGCTGCATTTTTCCAGGCAATTCCATATGTCTGAGCAGGCAGTTTCACTCTCCCACATTTTTCCGTCTTTTTCTATATGGATAACCTTATTCGTTATAGGATCTACATATCGGACCAGATCATAGGAGATCTGCAGGTACTGAAGCAGAAGCCACGCTTCCGTTCCATCTGTGGAGAAGCCGCATTTCTTAAATCGGTCATAAAAACTGGAAAATTCTGCGCTGCGGTCTTTTTCCAGGACTTTCAAACCTTCCTCCCGGACGTTTTCCATAACCATATAGTCATCCGTAATATCTGTCAGCTTTCCAACAATGCCTGTATAGCCTTTTTCAGCACCATCCGTCCAGATTACCCTGCATTGGCACCGGTAGTGGCAGGGATTTTTTCCATCTGTGAGCAAAAGATTGCTTACCACGTCCGGTGTTTCCCGGGTGGCCTGGGTAATCTTCCGGATAAGCCGTTTCAGGGATTGCTCCTCCACAAGATCTTTCAGCACACCGCTCTGCAATGGAGAAAATGAAGGTTCTGTAATCCCGCTTCGTTTACAGCCAGCCTGGTTAAAGGTGAGTAGCGGCGGTGAAATGGTATAAGTAAAAACAATATTTCTGCTGCCCTCCGCCAGGAAATTATAGCGCATTCTCTCAAATTCCAGCTGCTGCACAATTTTCTCTGAGGAATCCATCTCAAAATCGTGAAATCTGCTAGCAATATCAGAAAGGTCTGTCTGTTCATACCTTTCCTTGGATTTATAGCCCATTTTTTTCTTCAGGGAAGAAGAAATATCCAGAAGGCACTCCAGCATCAACGGATTAAATGCACCGCACTGTCCTGCCAGTATCATCTCGATGGCCTTCTCATGGGAATAAGCATCTTTATAGCATCTCTCACTGGTCAATGCGTCATATACGTCAGCTAACGCCACAACCTGTGCTGAAACAGGGATTTCTTCCCCTTTTAATCCATCCGGATATCCGCCTCCATCGTAGCGTTCATGATGCCAGCGGCAGATCTCGTATGCAGTCTTGACAAGAGGCTCCTCCTTCTGGTCAAGTGGCAGTTCTGACAGCATATTGGCTCCTGCCATGGAATGTCCCTTTATTACTGCAAATTCTTCGGCTGTAAGTCTGCCTGGCTTATTCAGGATTTCATCCGGAATACTGATCTTGCCAATGTCATGAAGCGCAGAGGCTGTGGTAATCATCCGGATCTGCTCCTTGCTCAGGGCATATCTGTTATTTTCCTTCTGAACCAGCTGGCGAAGGAGCATTTCTGTGATTGTCTGAATGTGCAGCACATGAAGTCCGCTCTCCCCATTGCGGAACTCCACTATATGAGAGAGGATATTGATCATCAGCTTGCTGCTTTTTTCTCTCTCGTAAATCTGATTGGAAACAATACTGGTCATTCGGCGCTGCTTGGCTCCAAGAAGTATGGCATTGGCCGAACGGCGTAATACCATATTTGCATCAAAGGGCTTTCCGATAAAATCAGTGGCGCCCAGATCATACCCACGTTTTATGTAAATAGGTGAATTTTCTGACGAAATAATCACAACCGGAATAGCATCAATCCAGTGTTCTTTATTCATATAAGAAAGAACCTCGAAACCATCCATGTGGGGCATAACAATATCCAGAAGAAGCAGGGAAATCTCCTCGGCCTGCCTCTGAAGGCAGTCAACTGCCTGCACACCGTCGTTCACCTGTATGATATCATATTCCTCTTCCAGAATTGCAGCTAAAAGTTCGCGGTTCATTTCTGAATCATCCGCTATAAGAATCTTTTGTTTAGTTATAACTTCACTCATTTTATAATTTCCCTCGCTGGTGCAGGTACCCCCCCCCCACGCCAGTTTCCGTTTTACTGTTAAGCTGACAGCTTTTATAATATGGGTGCTATCATGTCCTGATATTTCTGTCGTTTCATGTGAATTTTTCTTCGGTCTGAAATTCTTAAAATTTGTTTTGGAAATTTCAACAGAACTGTCAAGATTTAATTATCGCAGTGCAGGTATCAGAAAGCTATCGTTCGCGGACTGGTCAATAGCTGCCTAAGTTCTTTCCGATCCTAACTTTACCTATATGAGTTTAACAGTCCGCCGCATTAATGTCAACCATCTATAATTTTTTTGTCCAGAGGATTTACACAGCTTTGAAATACCGTTACAATAGTTGTATTTGAAATATACTGATCACTGTTACCAGGAGGTTTTTTATGGAGATTACAAGACCTGATTATTATAAAGAGTTTTCCTGTATTGCAGGTGCCTGTCCCGACACCTGCTGTGCCGGCTGGCAGATCGTCATTGATGACAAAAGCCTGAAAAAATATAAGCGTGTGAAGGGTACTTTCCGGAATCGCCTTCATAATGATATTGACTGGAAGGAGAAGGTTTTCCGTCAGTATGATAAGCGGTGTGCATTTTTAAATGAGGACAGCCTTTGCGACATCTACAGCGAGGTTGGAAAACGAATGCTTTGCGACACCTGTCGGAAATATCCGCGGCACATCGAAGAATTTGAAGGTCTGCGGGAATATTCCCTGTCTCTTTCCTGTCCGGAGGCAGCCAGGATTCTGCTTGGCAGAAGGGAAAAGGTAACCTTCCAGACAGCGGAGGTTCCCTCCCCGGAAGAAACTTATGATGATTTTGACTATATGCTTTTCACTGCCCTTGAAGATACCAGGGAATACTTTCTTGAGGTGCTGCAGAACCGGCAGATTCCCATGCGGCTTCGTATGTGGAAAATACTGGCTGCAGCCAGTGATTTCCAGCGCTGTGTAGACCGGAACCAGCTTTTCAAATGGGAAGAGATCCGGGAGCGCCATAAAGCCTCCGGATATGGCGAAGCCTTTACTTCCAGGGTGCAGAAGCATATGAATAAAAAGGTTGCGCCAGATGAACTTCTGAAGACCATGTGGAAGGCGGTTGTTCCCCGAATGGAGGTTCTAAGACCGGGCTGGCAGGAATTTCTGAAGAAGAATTTACAGGCGCTTTATAGCAGTGCAGAATCTTCCGGTGTCTCCCCCGCTTCTGTTTACTCTCAGAACCGGGCTGATTTCGAAAAGGCTTACCCGGACTGGAATATTCAGGAAGAGCAGCTGCTTGTGTATTGGATTTACACATATTTCTGCGGTGCTGTTTACGACGGCGAAATTTTCGCCAAGGTAAAAATGGCTGTGGTCTGTACCCTGCTGATTCATGAGCTGGATATGGGCGCTTACCTGAAAAATGGACGGGTGTTCTGTCTAGAAGACCAGATAGATATTTGTTACCGTTTCTCCAGAGAGCTGGAGCATTCAGATCTGAACCTGAATGCGTTTGAAGATTTACTTGCTGCTGATAAGCTGTTTGCTCTGGAAAACATGCTGAAAATCTGTTAAAACGAAATTTACGAAAATAAGACTGCACTTCATCATATGTGCTATAACTAAAATTTTCGTTTGCAACTACAAAGGAGGAATCCTGCCATGTCATTACCAGTTACTATCCGCCCGGCAGCCCCAGAGGATGCAGAGGCGCTCCTTTCCATTTATGCACCTTATGTAAAGCACACTGCAATTACCTTCGAATATAAAGTTCCCTCTGTAGAAGAATTCCGGAAGCGAATTGCACACACACTACAGCATTATCCTTATCTTGTAGCCGAACGGGGAATAAACAGCTCCGCACCAGGCATCAAGGATGAAGCGGACTGCAGTGCATGTACCGAAATCGCAGGCTACGCCTACGCAGGACCGCTCCACGCCCGGGCTGCCTATGCCTGGTCTGTGGAAACTTCCATCTATGTAAGAGAATCCGAAAGGAAATCCGGAATCGGCAAGGCGCTTTACGCTTCTCTGGAAAAAGCGCTTGCCGCCCAGAATATGACCAATCTGAATGCCTGCATCGCCAGTCCTGTAGTGGATGACGAATATCTGAACCATAACAGCATTCAGTTTCATCAGCATCTGGGGTATTCCATGGTAGGGGAATTTCACAAATGTGCTTACAAGTTCGGGCGTTGGTACAATATGGTCTGGATGGAGAAGATCATCGCAGATCACCCTGACAGGCAGCCCGATGTGATTCCCTTTGCACAGATTCCGCCTGAAATTTACTGCTGATTTTAAATGCTCAACAGATTGAAAAATACTTCAATGCTGTATACTGACTGTTTTCCCCTTAAATAACAGCTTATTAAAACACCCGGGAGCAAATACTCCCGGGCTTTTTACTGTCTTTAATGTTCTATATATTACTCTATCGCAGTCAAAATCTCTCCCACTGCTCCAACAATTCCTTCTTCCGGATGCATTGCGGTAAGCTGGGTGAGTTTGGCGGCATTGGAAATCTTCTTGTCCAGGATTTCCATGATAGCTACTTTCTCCATGTATGGGATTTCAGCCTGGTTGAGAAGGTTAAATACCTGAGCTTTCACATCATTCTCACGCAGCGCCGGAATTCCCAGAGTAATGATGATTTCAGATGTTACAGAAGCTTCCGGAACACTTACCTTCAGGCAGCCAAGTGCTTCATCATACTCTTTAGAAGCTTCTACCACTGTACCTTCCACTTCGACGGTAACCTCAGTGTCCTTCACACCCCAGAACTCTACAGTCCAGGTTCTCTTCTGCGGGATCAGTTCCAGCCTGCCTGCTGCCTTTTGGATGACGAAGCGGCCAGTACTCCACTTCAGATCCATGTCTGTGAGAACGCACTCGTCTTTCAGGTAAGCGTTGGACTCGTTGTCGTCTTCGTAAAGCTGGAAGCTGCCGTCTGCACCGCCGTATACACGGATGGTCATAGTTTCCGGATTTCTGTCTGCTTCCTGTCCAAATATTTCCTCAGTCATCGGCACAATGGCACCTGCTTTTGCCAGAACCGGTATGGAATGAAGGTCACGGTACATATCCATCTCTCTGTCGCCGGAATATACCAGACCTGTGAAGAAATCAATGTAAGTACCCTCTGGCAGCCATACATGAGTCCTGGCTCTTCCAACGCCCTGGACAGATTTCTCCGTAACAGGTGCTACAATAAATGCGGTTCCATACTCATATTCATTCTTCACTGTGTAAGCCACCTGCTCTGCCGGATATGTGTAGTACATTGGCAGGATCAGAGGCGTGTTCTCTTTATATGCTCTGTGGTTCATGGTATACAGATACGGAAGCATCTGGTGACGGAGTCTTAAGAACTCCTTCATGACCTCACCGATCTCCATAGGGAACTGCCACGGTTCTTTTCCCATAAACTCATTCTTGCTGCTGTGCAGACGGTTAATTGGGGAAAATACGCCAAGCTGTACCCAGCGAAGTGCCAACTCATTGTCACGATAGCCAAACATATGTCCGCCGATATCGTGACTCCACCAGCCATATCCAATATTGGAAGCTGTGCTGGTAAAATAAGGCTGGAAATTCAGGGACTCCCAGGTTACGATACTATCACCGGAGAAGCCTACTGGATATCTGTGTGAACCAGGTCCTGCATATCTGGAAAAAGTAAGAGGACGTTTTCCATCGCGGGCATTGTCCAGGTAATGATAGTGGTTCAGCATCCACAGTGGATCCAGACCAGGGACCTTCGTGATATTGCCCTGCTGCCAGTCGATCCACCAGAAATCAACGCCTTTGTTTTCCTCTGGATGAAGCACACATTTGAAATATGCTTCCAGGAATTTGCGGCTTGTGATGTCAAAATCAATGGGAGCTTCGTGTTCGGTATCTACATCTCCCAGTTCCTTTGCCATAGCCGGATATGCTTCCTCGAAGGCGCGGATTCCACCAGCCGGATGAAGGTTTACAGAGATTTTCATTCCATGGTCATGAAGCCAGTTCATAAAACGCTCCGGATCCGGATAGTACTTTTTGTTCCAGGTATATCCGGTCCAGCCGCTGCCATATTTTGGATCCACTTCCTCTACCAGATGCCAGTCCATGTCCAGAACACCAACAGAAAATGGGATCTTCTCTTTCTCAAAGCGGGTTACAAGCGCCTTGTAGCTGTCTTCTGTGTAAGCGTAATAACGGCTCCACCAGTTTCCAAGGGCATATCTTGGGAGCATAGGAGTTTTTCCGGTGAGACGGTAAAAATCATTCAAAGCTTCTTTGTAATCATTTCCATAAGCGAAAACATAAATGTCCACCCCATCTCCTGTGCGCACCTGAGTCCAGCCGTTTTCATCCAGAACCAGAGAATGGCTGTCATCAATCTGAGAACAGCCGCTTCTGGACATAATTCCCTCCTGAAGCTGGCATTCCCCATCTACCCCATCCAAGGTTCTTGCGGTTCCGCCAAGATTGTCACCTTTTTCCCCATAATACCATACTGCACCATAGGCGTTCTGACCGCCTACTGCGTTTAAGTTCAGACTGTTTTGGGTAAAAGGTCCGCCAGTGTAGGTGACGTGCATTCTGTCGGTGAAAAGCTCAAAGCCCTCGTCCTTCTTTTCCACACGGAAGTCTACCGGATCAAATTTACGGTTCCATACGACCTGGGTAGGACGGTCTTCGAATTTGCCGTCTTCCCTGTATTCCATTCGGATCAGGCAGGGAGTCAGCAGGGTGAAGCGGTATTTATCGCCCTGGATGGTGTTCTCCGGTCTGCCAACTGGTTCCATCGTCCACAGATTATTCTCAAACATATGTGTATCCTCTCAAACACTTAAGGTTTTTAGTTATTTTTATATAAGTTTTCTACTGCTTTTTCAACCAGTAAAAACTGCTGCTATACTTTTCTTTCTGCCCCTCTGATTTGCCATGGTCAACCTCCTGAATTATAGATTTTCTCCGTTTGTTTCGATAATATTTTTGTAGAAATATGCGGAATCCTTCCATATCCGCTTCTGTGTATTGTAGTCTGTATAAACAAGTCCGAATCTCTGGGAATATCCGTATGCCCACTCGAAATTGTCCATTACGGACCATGCGAAATATCCTGCCAGATCCACACCTTCCTCAGCTGCACGCTTGTAAGCGCCAAGATAACGAGCCATAAAATCTACGCGGGCCTGGTCGTGAACCTTTCCGTCCACACCTACCCAGTCATGGGAAGCCATGCCATTCTCTGTGATCATAAATGGCTTCTTATAACGCTCCTGCATAAATTTTGGCGCCCAGTACAGAACCTCCGGAGTTACCGGCCAGCCAATTGCGGTCTGTGGGAAACCATCATAACGTGCTGCGCGGACTGCTTTTCCATCCTCACCGGCACGAACGGTTACGGCATTGTAAATGTTCTGTCCAAAAAAATCAAGTGGCTGTGAAATCAGCTTCATATCGGCATCTGTTACTTTCGGGAAAAACTGTCCGAATTCTTTCAGAATATCCTCCGGATACTGTCCCAGATAAACCGGGTCACAGCAAAGAGCAACGTCCCAGCTGCAGGCTCCGATGGAGTTCTCCGGGAGACTGAAGTTTGCTTTTCTTGCGGCTTCAATGTCTTCCGGCTTGTCTGTCTCCGGAACATAAAGGGCTCCACATGGTGCCATACTGATCTTTACAGGCTGTTTGCTGAACTCACGAAGCGCTTCTACTGCACGGCCATGGGCTTTCAGTACGTTGTGCCAGATACGGAAATAATCGGATGGGCCAACCTTCAGTCCTGGTGCATGCTCACCGGTCTGATATCCAAGGCCAACTATGCACTGCGGCTCATTGATGGTGAAGAAATTCTTTACTCTGTCTGAGAAATGCTCTGCCACTACTTTTGCATACTCGTAAAACCAGGATGGAGAATTTGGATTCATCCAGCCGCCCTGTAAATGAAGGGCGTATGGAAGATCCCAGTGATATAAGGTAACAAATGGCTCAATTCCGTTGTCCAGAAGTTCATTGATCAGGTTGTCGTAGTATTCCAGACCTTTTTCATTGACTGCGCCTGTGCCTTCCGGCATGATGCGCGCCCAGGAAAGAGAAAAGCGGTATGCTTTCATGCCCATTTCTTTCATGATCTGAACGTCTTCTTTGTAGCGGTGATACTGGTCGCAGGCTGCATCGCCTGTCTGGTTCTCATAAATGTGTCCACCGTCTTTGCAGAAAATATCCCAGATGTTCAAGCCTTTTCCGTCTTCATAAGCGGCGCCTTCTACCTGGTAGGAAGCGGTTGCACCGCCCCAGATAAAATCTTTCTTAAATCCCATGGTGTAATTCCTTTCTCTATTATGTGTGAGGAGAATTTTTTAAATGTGTGTTTCGATTCTCCTGATTGATCTATGTCTCGTAACATTTTATGTGATTACTCTATTTTTACTTGTGTTTAATTTCCACAAACTTCTGTCTGCCAGCAAAAATTAAGTATCTGATGTTTTGATGCGGAATGCGATTCGTATGTACTACTATTTTCGCACGCACTTTATTAATGATATGTATGATAAATATCGTAAATCCGAACGCCGTCTTTGGAAATCTTCTGATCTTCTACCGGCACAAGTGTGACTGCTTCCTTGTCTGTAAATGCAACCACATTCTCGTTCCAGATGGTATCCGCGCTGATTCCCTCCAGCATGCAATACGGAACAAAAGTATCTGTCTGAATGGAAACGCTTCCGTCTGCATTCTCAGTTACCTTAAATGCAGGATCTTTCAGTTCCAGATATTTGACTGGGACAAATGTCTCAAATTCTTTCTTGGAAACCTTCTGTCCGTTCTGTTCATACTCATATTCGGCAACAAAGAATACGCTGTCATCACGACCTGCGATCAACTCCTTGTATTCTTTCTCAAACAGGCATTCCGCACTGAGTGCAGGTACTTCTTTGGATACTTCCTGCTCCTCGATCACCTGGAAATCCAGTGTTTTCACAGCGATTTTCGCTTTTACCGTTACCGGATCAAGTGTCTCGTTTGAAATCCAGAAGCCCATGTGAGTCTCTTTTTTCTCAATGCTTCCTGCCACATTGTCGCAGAAGCCTTTTGCCATATAATGGAGGGCCTTGTATCTTCCGTAATAGTCCATACTGGACCAGGACGCAACCGGCCAGTTATCATTGAACTGCCAGTAAATACTTCCCATACATCTGCCACGGTTTCTTCTCCAATGCTCCGTCGCTTCCTTCATGGCGTATCCCTGAAGGATCTGGCTTAAGAAGATCAGGCTTTCCAGGTCTTTCGGGTAACGGAAGGTCTCGGATAAATAATACAGGATCTTGCCGTTTGCTGCCGGGTTTTTCTGATGGCTCTCCATAACTCTGGAGAAAAGGTTTCGGTCTTTTTCCTCAGTAAAGGTCTCTACTGTCTTGATAGATGGAAGGGACTGGAAACCGAACTCGGAGCAGAAGCGGAAATAGTGCTTCATGTACTCACTGAATGGTTTCTGACCATGCCATACATCCCAGTAATGGCAATCGCCGCGGTTCTCATCACATGGATTGTCGAAGCTTCCTCCTGATGACGGGGAAGACGGCCAGTAGAATGCATCCGGTGCGTTTTCTTTTACCACATCTGCAAGTAGGAATTCAAACTGATACAGGTAGTCTCTCTTAAGAGACGGTGCATGTCCCTGGGTGTCCTTCCAGTCTGTCCATGCGCATTCCAGCTCATTGTTTCCACAGATCAGGCCAAGGCAGGCATGATTGCGGAAACGGAGGATATTGTCTTTTGCTTCAATTGCAATATTCTCTGCAAACTCCGGTGTTACGTCATAAATGTTGCAGGCGTACATCAGATCTTCCCAAAGGAGAATTCCGTATTCATCGCAGAGATCGTAGAATTCGTCGGATGGGTAATATCCGCCGCCCCATACGCGAAGACAGTTAAAGTTTGCAAATACGCAGGCTTTTACATCGCGCTCCAGGATTTCTCTGGTAATTCTTGGGTAGAAGCAGTCATCTGGAATGTAATCTGCGCCCCGGGCAAAAATCTTTACGCCGTTTACCATAATGGCAAATTCCTGCCCCCACTGGTCATCCTCACGGGATACCGTGACGGTGCGGAGACCGATGCGGTACTCCCTGGTATCCAGAACGATCTCGCCGGCTTTCAGCTGGATCGTCAGGGTGTATAAAGGCTGTTTGCCGTAGCCATTTGGCCACCACAAAGCAGGGTTTGTTACGTTTATATCAGAGTCGGTGCCAGTGTAGATGAGAGCACTGGATGGATCACGGAGTTCGTAGAAAAGCTGTAAGCCGCTGACTCCGGGCTGTGCGCTGCCGCCAGATTCTGGCTGTGCTGCAGAATTTCCATTTGACTGCATAGCAGTATTTCCAGCTTTTACAACCTGTCCATCTGCTTTCTCAATTTCACTTCCAATATGAAGTGTCACGGCTCCATCCACATGCTCCTGGCGGATCAGGGATTCGCCCAGTCTTGCAGTATCAAAGCAGCAAAGCTCCACACCGCGGAAAAGTCCCGCATCCGGAAGCTTTGGGCCCCAGTCCCAGCCGAACATGGAGTGTGCTTTACGAATGTACTGGCTTCCAGAGGTAGTTCCGGTGTTGGTAAAATGAATCTCTCTTCCTTTTTCCGGCTTGTAAGTCTCAATGAATTTTACCGGGGAGGCGATATGAAGTTCCAGAAGGTTCTCGCCTTCTTTTACCAGCTCTTTCACCTGGTAGACCCAGGTGCGGTGCATATTCTCAGTATGTCCAAGCTTCTTTCCATTTAAAAAGACATCTGCCACAGTATCAATTCCGTAAAAGGTAAGAAGAATCTCCTCACTGGCAATCTCTTCTGCGCTTACAGAAAAAGCGCTTCTGATGTCAAAATCATTTTTCCAGAATTCTGTCCATTTGTACTCATTCATTCCATAATATGGATCCGGAAGAATTCCTTCTTTGCAAAAAGTCTCCATGGCGGAGCCGGGCACATTCATGTCATACCAGGTGTCCTGGCCGCTGATGGATATCTGAAAATTGTCTTTTAAGTCTCGCTTTATCATATGGTTATCCTTTCTTGTCAGCAAGCCGTTCAAAAATATTAAGATATGTAAATATAATTTAACAGTCCTATGAAGCAATGTCAACCATATACCAGTGGAGATTGTTACTGTTTATGATTTACTGTTCACGCCGACCAGTAACACGCTTCGCGATGCACAGAAAGACGAACCTTCTTGTGACAAGCACAAGAAGTAGCATTTGCTGCGCAAACTTAATCCTCATGTTTTCTGTGAACTTTGTTCACAAAAAACACCCGGGAGTACAGAGACAATCCTCTGTTCCCGGGTGTTTCTTCATCAGTTAATTTTTTTCAGCCAGAAGAAGCCATATGCAGGCACATTTACACCTGCAGCCTCCATCTCCTGTCCGGTAATCAGATCCTTGTAAATTCCATCACGTTCATTAATCCATGCTGTCTTATCATATTCACTAAAGTTAAACAGGCCGTAAATTTTCTCCCCTTCATAATAACGGCCAATGCAGAGAATACTGTTATCCCATGTATCCACAGTCCAGGTATCTGCATTTGTCATAAATGCCTTCTCTGTTTTGCGGATTTTTTCCAGCTGGAGCAGACGTTTGTTCAATTTACCCTCCACAGTTCTGGCGTTGCCGCTCATGGCTGCGCGATCCCAATTCATAGCCCCTCTGTGAATGTATCGGGAATCCGGTGCTTTGTCCGGATCATTTTTGTATGAATAATCATTTACCTGTCCAATTTCATCTCCACTGTAGATCACAGGAATTCCTGACTGCATGAACATATAGGCATGAAGCATAACATCCAGCTGGATTGCTTTTTCCATCGCCGTTTTGTTTTTCTCAAATCCTGCCTTCTCAATACCGCACATGGATGCGGTGGTTCCACAGAATCTTGCATCTCCGGTAACCGGATCCTCATTGTAAAGCACTCCGCGACTGTTGCTCTCCCCTGCAAAGCCCTGGAAATAGTCATTGAGATATTTCTTATGAGAACGTTCTTCAATGCCTTCCTGCTGAAGTGTAGCATAGTCCAGTCCCCAGCCAATATCATCGTGGCAGCGCAGATAATTCAGGAATACGTAATCCTTCGGCAGACCATTTACAATATCAAGCTGTTTTTTCAGAAGGCGCACGTCCCTTGTGGCAACGGTATGCCATGTAGTTGCCATTGTAGTTACATTGTAAAGCATATGGCATTCCGGTTTTTCTACAGTCCCAAAGTATGGCACAACCTTTTCAGGCTCCATAACTACTTCTCCAAGAAGAATCACTCCCGGGCATACAATCTCGCTGATCAGACGCATCATACGCACAATGGTGTGTACCTGTGGAAGATTCCGGCATGGTGTGTTCAGCTCTTTCCAGATATAGGGAACTGCATCAATTCGGATTACATCAATTCCCTTGTTTGCAAGGAAAAGGAAATTATACATCATCTCATTGAAAACCCGCGGATTTCCATAGTTCAGATCCCACTGATAGGGGTAAAAGGTTGTCATTACATAATGCCCGATTTCCGGCAGCCAGGTGAAATTACCCGGTGCAGTAGTTGGAAATACCTGAGGTACTGTTTTCTCATAGAGGGACGGAATATACGGATTGTCGTAGAAGAAATAACGGCTCATATATTCCCCGTCGCCCTGGCGGGCTTTTTTTGCCCATTCATGATCCTCAGAGGTATGATTCATTACAAAATCCATACATACACTGATGCCTTTTTTATGGCAGGCATCTGTAAGTTCTTCCAGATCATCCATAGTTCCCAGATTTTCCTGTACTTTACGGAAATCAGCCACTGCATAACCGCCATCAGAACGGCCTTTCGGCGTATCCAGGAACGGCATCAGATGAATGTAATTTACATTGTTTTTTTCCAGATAGTCAAGCTTGCTTTCCACACCTTTCATGTTTCCTGCAAAATTGTCTATGTAAAACATCATGCCAAGCATGTCATTTTTCTTATACCAGCCCGGATCTGCTTCACGCTTTTGATCCAGTGCCTTCAATGTGCTGCTTCGTTCTTCATAGAAGCGGTGCAGCTGATCGCATAACTCGAAAAACATGGAATCATTTCCATAAAGCTCCATGTACAGCCAGCGTAATTCATCTGTTTTCTTTGCCATACGATCCTGAAAGATCTTATCTGTTTTCTCTCTTTGCTTCACTTTATATCCTCCTCGTATCTACTGGCAATTCTCAAAACTTCAGCTCGTACTTTGTAACATCCATCTCCACTTTGCCATCTGCAAAGAAGGAAATTCCATCTGCCTCCAGATCTGTATAAATCGTTGCAGTCATCACATGTTCTCCATCATTTACAAAAATCTCAGCACTAAAGCGATCCAGGATCAGCCGAAGCTTAATTTCTCCATTTTCACTATTCACAAGGCTTCTTCTCTGATGGATAATTGCGCGTCTGGAACCGGAGAACTTACGGTCAATTTTCAATACGGATTCATAAGGGCGGAAGCTTACTGCTGTATGGTACGTATCATTCTGGGCAAAACGCACTGCAAACTTCTTATAGATATTCTGCGCATCTGCCGGGCGAAGGGTGATTTCCATATCCACACATCTTCCATCTACGCCATCCAGACGAATTACATCCTCAAAAGCAACATTCTTATATTCTGTCTTATTTGTGCGAAGATTCTCAATTTCCCGAATCGGTTTCTGGATCAGGCGGCCGTCTTTAATGGAAAGCTCTCTTGGAAGGCTCATCTGTCCAAACCATTTTCCCTTCGGAATTCTGTTATTCGCACATGTATCCCAGTTCTGCATCCAGCCGATCATAATTCTTCTTCCGTCTGGTGCTTCCACTGTCTGCATTGCATAATAGTCGATACCATAGTCCACTGCCTGGTCTTTTTCCGGAATAAAGGTTTTGGTCTCTTCATCAAATTTACCAATCAGGCAAAGAGTTCCATCGCCATTGTGGTACTCAAAGCCTTTTGGAAGCATATCCTGAGGGCTTACAAGTACTACGTCTTTTCCATCCAGGGTAAAGAAATCTGGACACTCCCACATTTTTCCGAATCTGCCATCATTAGAAAGCATTACGGATTCAAACTCCCAGTTAAATCCATCTTCACTTCTATACAGAAGAATACGGCCGCCTGTTCCGTCCGCCCTGTCATTTACGATCACGCAGCGGTAAGTGCCATCCTCGCATTTCCACATTTTCGGATCACGGAAATCAAAGGGGCTGCTGTTTTCCGGCATGTCTTCTGCTGTAAGAATCGGATTTCGTACATCCTTTTCATAATCCATCCCATCACCGACTGCAAGGCTTTGTGTCTGTATATCGCGGACACCTCCATCCGGCTGTGCTTCTTTTCGCACACTGGTGTACATAAAAAGCTGTTTTCCATCTGGAAGCGTAATGGCACTTCCTGAAAAACATCCCACATAATCATATGGCATGTCCGGGGCAATGGCTGCCGGAAGGTATTCCCAGTGAAGAAGGTCATCACTTACCGCATGTCCCCAGTGCATTGGTCCCCACTGGGAATCATATGGATAATACTGGTAAAATAAATGAAATTTGTCTTTGTAATAAGAAAAACCATTGGGGTCATTCATCCATCCAACTTTTGGAGATAAATGAAATTCCGGTCTCTCCAAAGGTGTAATATTCTGAGCCATTGCATCTTCGTATCTTCTGGCATCTCTTAAAGTCTGACTTATCATAATCATATCTCCTGTTGTTATTTATTAATCAAAACACATTTCAAGATAGTAATTATGGGGTCCAAAAATATTACTATCATTGGACCCCATTTTGGTTTTAACCTTTTACTGCTCCGGAGGTAACACCCTCAACGATGTAACGCTGCAGGAACAGATACAGAACCAGGATCGGAAGCATAGCCAGAAGGAGGGCGGCCATTACCAGTCCGAGGTCTGTTGAATAAGTACCATAGAATGCCTGTGTTGCAATCGGAAGAGTATACAGTTCTTTACGTCCGAGAACAAGGCTTGGAAGAAGGTAATCATTCCAGAATGCCATTGCATCAATAATCGCAACTGTTGCGATGGTTGGTTTCAGAAGCGGAAATACAATTTTCCAGTATGTCTGCCATCTGGTACATCCATCAATAAATGCTGCTTCTTCCAGCTCCATCGGAACGCTGGTGTGAATTGCACCGTGGAACATGAATGTTGCCATGGAAAGGGAAAATCCCACATGCATAAGGATCAGAGTAATACGGCTGTTCAGTACTCCAAAGATACCACCGTAAAGAGAAACCAGCGGGATCATAAGTACCTGGAACGGAATAACCATAGATGCAATCATCAGGGAAAACAGAATACCGCATGCTTTCCATTTATTACGAACAATTACAAACGCTGTCATTGCAGAAAGCATAATTGTAAGGATCGTAGAAACTGTAGTAATCAAAAGAGAGTTTGTAAAAGATGTTGCAAAGTTCATCTTTTTCATGGCATCTGTAAAGTTAGTCAGAATAAAGCCGTGAGAGCCAACCAGTGCCAGCGGATCTGCCGTGATATCACCTTTTGTCTTAAACGCATTGAAAATTACCATGATAAACGGGAAGATAAATGCCAGAAACAGGATAACCAGCACTGCTATTGTAATAAAATGGCTGACTTTTTTCTTCTGAGCTGCTTTTTTGTTTTCATCCATCATGCTGCCACCTCCCCTTTCTTACCAATGTAAACCTGAGTAACTCCTACGATTGCGCAGACAACAAACAGAATTAATGCCTCTGCCTGGCCGGTACCGTAATTTTTGTAAGTAAATGCCTGATTGTATACGTGCATAGCTGCCATTACAGAAGAGTTAAATGGCTCACCTTTTGTCAGGGAAAGGTTTACATCATATACCATAAAGCATCTTGTGATCGTTAAGAAAAGACACTGTACAAAAGAAGATCTCATAAGTGGGATCGTTACGTTAATGGTTGCCTGTGTCTTGGTGCAGCCGTCGATCTGGGCTGCTTCCATAAGGCTCTTGGATACGCTCATAAATCCGGCTACATAGATCAGCATCATATATCCTGCGTACTGCCACACAGATACGATGATCAGACATGCCATTGCACCGTTGGTGGTTGCCAGCCAGGAGGTGGAAAGAGCACCTACAGAAAGAGATTTTCCAAGTGATACAAATGCACGGTTAAATACGAATTTCCATACATAACCAAGTACGATACCACCGATCAGGTTCGGAACAAAGAAGCCTGCACGGAAGAAGTTCTGACCTTTAATTCCGCTGGTAAGAAGGTATGCAAGGAAAAATGCTACCACGTTTACCAAAATTACAGCGATAACAGAATAAATCAAGGTACGTCCAAGTGCCTGCCAGTAAGCTGCATCCTGGAATGTAGCAATGTAGTTTGCCAGTCCAACAAATGGTTTGTCTTTTGAAACACCGTCCCAGCTTGTAAATGTAAGATATAATCCGTAGATAAATGGAAGGATTACAACTGCACTAAACAGGACAGTGGAAACGCCAGCGAACATCAAGTACTGTTTTACTTTATATTTCATGGTGTTTTGTTCCATAATCACGATCCCCTTTCCCTTTTCTTTTTTGTCTCCACCCTTTTCCCGCTGCCTCCGAAAATCTATAATCCAGTACTTTTCTTTTTGTGAGGGAAAGAGGCCGCACGCCGCATGGCACAGGCGTGCAGCCTCTTGAGGGGTGGCAAATTTCTATAAAACTACAGTATGTTTGTTAAATTAATAAGTTGTTACCAAAGGATAATTCTTAGTGCTCTACAGGAGTTGTGTTCTTCCAGTAGTCTTCAATCTCTGCTGCAAACTCAGCTCTGTCAATCTGTCCTGCGAGATATTTCTGGAAGGTTGCACCACAAATGGAAAGATGATCATCCGGAAGGTAATTGTAGTTATCAATCAGAGAGCCTTCATCTGCATATTTCTTAACAGATTTTCCAAGTGGATCGGATACTTCTTTTTCATTGTTAGAGAATGCAGGTACAAGTGCACATGTCTCAGCAATGAAGCTCTGTCCTTCATCGGAATCAGCAAGCCATGTAAGGAAGTCCTTAGCTGCCTGACGCTGCTCATCACTTGTTGCATCAGAGGAATCGATCATCATGAATTTGGAACCTCCACCAACAAGCTTCTCATTGGATCCGTCATCTGTGTTCTGCGGTACCGGCATCATTCCCATATTCTCTGTATAATCATATGCATTGATTACGGACCAGTCCCAGTTTCCTCCGAACATGAATGCGATCTGTCCTTCAGCAAGCATCATCTCGGTTGTCTCACGCTCTGCAGCGATTGCAGAATCTTTTGCGTAATTATTCTCCATCATGACATCGAAGAAGTCCATAAGAGAATTGAATTTCTCATTGTTTGCAAGGTCTGCTGTTCCTTCATAAAGAGAGGAAACAAATGCTTCTACATCTGGCTGCTGCTCGTAAACCTCAGCAAGGAAGTGAGCTGCAAGGGACCAGTCCTCTTTCATGATACCGGTAGGTGTTTCCATTCCGCCTTCTTTCAGTTTCTCAAGAAGCTCTTTAAAAGAATCAAGTGTCTTGTAATCATCCGGATTGAATGTCTCGCCTGTGATTGCTTCGATTGCATCTGCATTGTAAATAACACCGCGTGCTTCAAGGCAGGTCGGGAAACCATTGATCTGTCCGTCAACTCCGATTGCGTAATCAGTCTCATTAACCCAGCTCTGATCGCTTAAATCAATTGCATGGTCTGCTGCAAGTGAATAGATATCTTTCGGGTCTACCATAGAGATTGTATATGGATCATTCGCAGAATATCTGGTAGCCAGATGAGCAGATACTGTATCACTGTTGTAATAAACCTCTACGCCAACGCCGGTCTCTTCTGCATACTGAGCAGCTAATTCTTCGAACTGGCTCTGAACCTCCATCTTGGAGTTAAAAATTGTGATGTTCACATCGTCTGCCATAACCGGTACAGATACACTTGCCATTGTTGCTGCTGCAGTTGCAACTGCAATTGCCATTGAAATACGTTTTTTCATTTTTGCTTCCTCCTGTTTTTTACGTTCTTGTTGAGACGTTTTCTTGATGATTGTATGATAGCATTGTGCTTTGAATGTGTCAAGCGGTTGTCATGTTTTTCCGTGGTTTCAAAGTTATTTCGTTAGTTTTACACTATTTTAAACGCCTTATTTTATGCAATTTTACATGTGTTTTATACTGGTATGTTGCGTTATTTCAGTTTTTTCTGTTTTTTCTTGAAATTCGCTCTTTTCAATATCGCAACCGCATATCATATTTATTATCGTACAAAACAAAGCGAACAAGTATGTTTCATACTTCCTAAATCCATCAAGCTTTTAGAGACTTGTTACGCTTTGCGCGTCAGATGCACTCTGCTTTAACAAACAGATTCCTATTGCATAAAAAAATCAGCTGCTACGCAAAAACCAGAGGCAATTGCTATAACAGCTGACTTGTAATTTTCTATTCTGGAGATTTCCCGATTGTCTAAAAGAAATTCCTGTTTCTTTCAGGTTGTTCCCCTCTCAACCAGGGTAACCGGAAATACAGTCTTGGTGGGTACCACTTTTCCCTCATCAATCTGTGCAATGGCAGCAACTGCCATCTCCGCCATCTGCTCCACGGGCTGATGAATTGTCGTAAGTCCCGGGCTGGTAAACTGCGCAATGTTCACATCGTCAAAACCTACAATCTTCAACTGCTGCGGAACCTTGATTTCCAGATCCGCACATGCCTGCAGTACGTAAGCACCAATAACATCTGAGCTGGCAAATACACCGTCCACATCAGGATTATCCACCAGTACTTTTCTCACAAATTCATAATATTCCAGAGAATCAAAAAGACGGTTATCCGTTACCATAACCACATTATCTTTATTTAATCTCTTACAGGTATCGCTAAATGCAACTTCACGGAGATCTCCGGGCATATGGATATCAACCCCTGCGCTTGTTCCGCCGATAAACATCAGCTTCCTGCAGCCCTTCTCAATCAGAAGCTCCGTTGCCAACACTCCGCCCTGATAGTTATCACACTCAATCCCGGACGTCCCTTCATCCATGGAGCGCTCCAATGTGATCAGCGGAAAATCCAGTCCTTCAAACTTCTCAGTCTCAAAGCTTCCACTGCAGAGAACAACACCGGCCACTCTTTCACTTTTGCACATCTCAATGCACTGTTCTTCACGCTCTTCTTTATATCGCGAAACAAAAAGCATGATGCGGTATCCCCGTTTCACAGCTTCTCTCTCCAGGCGGCTTAAGACCTTGGAAAAATAAGGATGTTCAATACTCGGCAGAATAACTCCGATGGTATTGCTCTTCTGTTTGGACAAAGCACGAGCTGTCTCGTTAGGCTGATAATTCAGCTCTTTCATTACCTGATATACTTTCTCACGGGTCTTATCACTGATATATCCTCTGTTATTCAGGACTCTGGAAACTGTTCCTACCGTCAAGCCTGAGGCCTTCGCCACATCCTTAAGTGTTGCCATATATATAAATCTCCTTTATTGCGAGCTGCAGTATTTTTTTACCGAATCAAATAGTGAAGCGGACCTGGAATCTCCGCTTGACTTTCATCTTGATTTTATCACCTCGTAGTTTCTTGTGTCAACCGATAAATATATTCCGTTTTCACGCCGTTAAGTATATTCTATTTTTACATCCACCCGGCATCCATGTCACTGCAGGCCATCACCACGCAGTCGATTCCAAGAAGGATCAGATAACCGCCAATAATAAAGCCCGTTGAAAACAACGCTACCCACGGCCAGATGATCATCAGACAACCAAGGGTGATTCCAAGGATATTTACAATCAAGGTAAAGTAATAGTAAAATTTTCCTGCCAGACGGACCAGAGGGATGTGGGTCAATCTGGAAACAGAATGAGCGATGAACCAGATTGGGAGAAGCAGGGTCATGATCAGCTCTCCGGCATTTGGGTACATCAGAAGCATTAGTCCGGCAAGGAGACTTAAAATTCCAGTCACCAGAGCAATGGTAGGTCCGAAGCCGATATAGCGCTCTGTTTTTGCATAAAATACAATATCTGAAATTCCGGTGATGACAGCAAGAAAACCATACGCAAAGGTAATTCCGCGGAGCATGCCGCCCGGATTACACAACGTATAAATTCCAAGAAGGATCAGCAGGATTCCCTCAATGAGTTCCAGCCAGCCATAACGTGAACGTCTTCTCATTTTTCCTCACTCTCCTCTTTGTTATTTAAAATTTTCATAAACTCTTCGCCAGTTATCGTTTCTTTTTCATAAAGGAACATAGCCAGTTCATCCAGTTTTTTACGGTTGTCTGTCAGGATCTTTTTGGCTTTTTCATGTTCTCGCTTTACTAATTCTACGACCTTCTCATCGATTTCCTTCTGGGTATCTGCAGAGCAGGAAAGGGATGCATCGCCGCCAAGGTACTGGTTGGTAACGGTTTCCATAGCCACCATGTCGAACTCGTCGGTCATTCCGTAGCGAGTGATCATAGCTCTGGCAATCTTGGTTGCCTGCTCGATATCGTTGGAAGCGCCTGTGGTGATCTCGCCAAACACGATTTCTTCTGCAGCACGTCCGCCGGTGAAGGTTGCAATCTTATTTTCCAGTTCTTTCTTTGTCATCAGATACTTGTCACCAGTTTCTACCTGCATGGTATAGCCGAGTGCACCGGAAGTACGCGGAATAATAGTAATCTTCTGAACAGGAGCGGAATGGTTCTGAAGGGCTGCCACCAGGGCATGTCCGATTTCGTGATAGGAAACCACTTTTTTCTCCTGGTCAGAGAGAACTGCGTTTTTCTTCTGGTAACCAGCGATTACCACTTCAATGCTCTCTTCCAGGTCTGCTTCTGTAACGATTGTACGTCCGTCACGGACTGCACGAAGTGCTGCTTCGTTTACAATATTTGCCAGCTCGGCTCCGGATGCACCAGATGCCATACGTGCGATAGTGTGGAAATCCACGTCATCGGATGCTTTGATTTTTCTTGCATGAACCTTCAGAATTGCTTCACGTCCTGCAAGATCGGGAAGCTCAACTGGTACGCGGCGGTCGAAACGTCCTGGACGGGTAAGTGCCGGGTCAAGGGATTCCGGGCGATTGGTAGCTGCCAGAATGATAACCCCATTGTTGCCTTCGAAACCATCCATCTCTGTAAGCAGCTGGTTCAGTGTCTGCTCACGCTCATCGTTGCCCCCTACCTGGCCATCACGTTTTTTACCGATGGCATCGATCTCATCAATGAATACGATACATGGGGCTTTCTCTTTCGCCTGCTTAAAAAGATCACGAACTTTGGAGGCACCCATACCTACAAACATTTCTACGAATTCAGAGCCGGACATGGAAAAGAATGGAACATTCGCTTCTCCGGCAACGGCTTTGGCAAGCATTGTTTTACCGGTACCTGGAGGGCCTACAAGGAGAACGCCTTTCGGCATGGAGGCTCCCACGTCTGTGTATTTCTTTGGGTTATGAAGGTAATCTACAATCTCTGCAAGGTTTTCCTTGGCTTCATCCTCTCCGGCTACATCTGAGAAACGGATTCCTTCACTGGACTGAACGTAAACCTTTGCATTGCTTTTTCCCATGCCAAATGCCATGGAGTTTTTGCCTCCAGCCTGTTCCATCAGCTTCTTCGCCATATAATTTCCAAGAACTATGAAAATGATCAGCGGCAGTAGTCCGGTTACCAGGAAGCTGAGAATCGGGGAGGTCTGCTGGTCGATGTCTTTGGTAAAGGTGGCACCGCACTCATACAGACGGTCGGTGAGATCCGGGTCATTCATAAGACCGGTTTTGTAAATTTTTTCATTGTTCTTGTCGGTAAAGACGATCTGGTTATCTTCTACTTCTACTTTACCGATGTTTTTTTCATTGATCATGCTCATGAAGGTACCATAATCGGTTTCTTCTACCTGATGCTCCATCAAGATTGGGGAAACCACCAGGTTAAAGACGATCAGTACCAGAAGCACAATGCCGTAGTAATAGATCAACGGCTTTTTTGGGGTTTTTACTTCTTTCATGGTTGTAGTCCTTTCTTATGTAAACTAGTACATTGAAAATTATGTTTCTGCTATATTGGCGCAAGATGATTTCTTCATATGCAAGGCGGAGGAAGGAGGCGTAGCGGTGGCTACGACGACCGACGACAACGCAGCAGATGAAAAATCAGACAAGTCAATATGGCAGTTACTTAATATTCGATGTACCAGTAGTGTCTACTCTTCTGCCTCTTTCTTCTCTTCCAGGCGCTGGGCTTCAATAGCCTCCAGCGATACCAGAAGTGCCCGGTTTACTGCCTGCATGGCAAAATCAAGGGCGTATTCTGCGGTGAGGATTTTCTCCTCCGTTCCCGGGAGCACATTTCCAAATATTGGCTCCTTATTTTTCAATTTTATGTTTTCTTCCTCCAACACTTTTCCAACTGCTGCCTCCACCTGGTCGTAGACACCTGCCAGCTTCATTACACAGTCTGTCTTGGAATGGCGAAGTCTGTTTTCCAAAGTGATACGGCTTTCCTGACATTCCTGCCAGAGATTCTGGATCTGTTGGTGGAGTCTTTCCGTATCCATACTCTCCGCCAGCTGAATCCGGCTGTGGGTCTGTTCCAGTTTTTTATCCAGCTCGTACATTTTTACGGATAAAATTTCATGTGCCATATATGGTTCCCTCCTCTCCTTGCGGATTACGTTATCATTTCTAGTACATCGAAAATTAAGTTTCTGCTATATTGGCGCAGAATGATTTCTTCATATGCAAGGCGGAGGAAGGAGGCGTAGCGGTGGCTACGGCGACCGACGACAACGCAGCAGATGAAAAATCAGACAAGTCAATATGGCAGTTACTTAATATTCGATGTACTAGCCTTCCTCAAACAGGCTCTAAAGCGTGTTTGAAAAAGGCATTCTGCAAAATGTGCGTCACAATCACGCTCCGTAATCCTGATGATTTTATTCTAGTACAAGCAAAAGAAAGTGTCGATAGTCAGAAATTTCACCGTGTATAGACAAAACGGGCAAAGTGTAAAAAATACACCTCGCCCGTTTGATCTCTTATTTAGTTTTCTCCATGTATTTGCATCCGGCCTCTGGATTCTATTCCCAGTTGGTCTCCGCCATATACCGCTATATCTATATCGCTTCTTTCTGTATTGTTTCCCCTTGCACGCGATCCAAACAATATAACTTTCCTGACAGAATACCTCTTAGCAAACGTTACAATATCTTTTACAACCCTTTCCGGAAGATCATAGCCCATACTTTGCCGCCTCCACTTCCTGTAAATACAGTCAAACGATATTTTATAGTTCTTCTGGAGCATTCTTTCCCATCATAATCAAATAGACTTCGTGTACGATCATATCCAGATTCTTCGTATCCTCCGGTGTCCAGTCCTGGAGAATACCAAAGATAGCATGGCTGTGGTAACGGAGGATCAGTTTCAGTTCCTGGCGGCTGTAGTTCTGGTACAGATTTTCTTCTTCCACAATGCTCTCAAACAACTGGTAGGTTCCTTGCATAAGGGTTTGTTCCAGTTCTTTTCCATAATTACTTTCTATTCCTTTTCGCACTTCAGGTATAGCATTGATGGCAAAAACAAACAGATACTTCAGCGCTGCTTCTGCGCCGCCCTGCTCTTTGCACGCCTCCAGCAGCCGCCTGGTTCCCTGCTTTATGCTCCACTGAATCAGATCCGGTATTCCTTCGAAATGGTAGTAAAATGCCTGCCTGGTGATCTGGCACTCTTCCACAATATCCTTTACTGTAAGCTTCTTTACTTTTTTCTCCAGAATCAGCTTACGGGCTGCTTCTGCGATGATCTCTTTCATGTCCATATACTGTGGTTCTCTTTCCTTTATCCGGTGTTGAATCATAAACAGTCTCTAATTCTTATACCTTAATAGCTACATGCAAATCATATTATCGGCAACAACGACCAACTACAGCTCATACTATTTCACAGGTTATATATCTTTAACAATTTTCCCACTGCATTTTCCTATGACGCTTATTCCCACTGCATTTTCCAATGATGCTTATATTCATACTTTGGGTTTCTAATTTGACTCTTCTGAATCTGCAATATCTTCCTCATCTACAGTATCTTGTTTCTCTGGTACCACTGCATCTTCTCGCGCCTGCATAGCGGCTCTCTCACGAATGCTCTTCTTCGGGGCGGCCGGTTGAGATTGCTGGGAGGATTTCTTCCTGGCTGGGTCTACTGCAAATTTGCGTTCCGGATCAGCCTTGGCAACTTTGCCTAAGCGGGTGGCACCCCAAAGTAAAAACAGCGGAAGCACAATGGCTGTAAAAAGAAGCCCCAGATTCATCAATCCGGTAAAAAACAGAATTACCTGCATGACAATCTCAGTTATAAGAAGAGATATGGCCAGTTTCACAGAAAATCTGCTCTTATCTACTCTGTTGGAGTTCCTTACAGATAGAAATCCAACTACAGCTTCCCAGATTCCTACTGCAATAAAACAAATACCAATCCCTTTCAGAAGTCCACTCCCCACTCCGGCATTCTCAAGAAGTTCTACATACTCTGCAGTTCCCTTGTCTGCTTCCAGAGCTGTCATAAAGAAATTGATTCCATACATGATCGTGGAGGTAATGGCTGAAAACATCAGGAAAATACCACCAAACATCAGACACATCCTGCCATTCATCGCCTGACGCGTCACCTTCATCCTCTCAAATTGATCCATAATCAAACCTTCCTCTCTTTTTTGCAAACCAACAAAACGCAATTTTAATATTAGTCTAACATATCACTTTTTGTTTTTCAATGTACAGGTTCCTGTTCATGTAACAAACATTATGGGTTACGATTCTCGATCTTCGCAGAAACAGGCTCTAGCTTAATAATTACCTTTACTTTCCAGATTCAGCTTTATATAATGTATTAGAGTGTGTTTGACGCACAAGTTACATGTGAAAGGCAGGTTTTACCAATGAACTGCAATAAAAAAGATCTTTTACTTTATGCCGTTACTGACCGCAGCTGGTTAAATGGCAGAACTTTATATGACCAGGTCGAAGAAGCTTTAAAAGGTGGGGCTACCTTCATTCAGCTACGCGAAAAAAATCTGGATACAGATAGTTTTCTCAAAGAAGCTGCGGAAATCAAAGAGTTATGTGCGCGCTATCATGTACCATTCGTGATCAATGACAATGTAGAAATTGCAAAAGAAATCAATGCCGATGGCGTTCATGTAGGGCAGGAGGATATGGCTGCTGGTAATGCCAGAGCCATCCTCGGTTCTGACAAAATCATCGGCGTTTCTGCGCATACAGTTGAAGAGGCTGTTCTTGCTGAAAAAAATGGCGCAGATTATCTGGGAGTAGGTGCCGCATTCCAAACCGGAACCAAAAAAGATGCCGGCAATATCAGCCATGAAACTATAAAACAAATATGTGAGGCTGTAAATATTCCCGTTATTGCTATCGGTGGAATTACACATGACAATGTAATGGAGCTGGCTGGAAGCGGTATCTGCGGAATTGCAGTTGTAAGTGCCATCTTTGCAGCTGAAGATATTACAAAAGCAACCAGAGAGCTTAAAGAGCTTACTCTCAAAATGAAAGATTCTACTTGTATTTCCAAAGACAATGCATCTTCCAGGAAAGGAATTTCATGTTAAGGGGTGCCATCTGGGATCTGGATGGTACGATTCTGGATTCTATGTCAGCCTGGGATCATGTAGGCGAAAATTACCTGCGAAACCAGGGAATTGAACCTGAACCGGATCTGGATGAAGCAATCGCCACTATGAGTCTCCACCAGGCAGCTGACTATTTTATTGAGCACTATGGTGTAAAACAGACCCAAGATGAATTGATCAAGAGTGCTGTAGCAATTGTAGATGATTTCTACCGCTATGAAGCTCAGCTGAAGCCTCATCTGAAAGAATTTCTGGCTCAGCTTCATGAGACCGGAGTCAAAATGTGTATTGCCACTGCTACAGAGCGCTCCCTCGTGGAAGCTGCCCTGGCACGTTGCGAAGTGCTTGATTATTTCAGTGAAATCTTTACCTGCTCCTCTGTGGGTGCCGGAAAGGACGAACCAACCATTTATCGGGAAGCCTTGAACTTTCTTGGCACTGACCGAACCAATACCATGGTCTTTGAAGATTCTCTTCATGCCCTTACTACAGCTAAGAAAGATGGCTTCTATACCACTGCTGTGTACGACTCTCATGAAGAAAATCAAGAGGAAATACAGCGTCTGGCAAACTGTCGGATTCATGATTACGGTGAGTCGGAAGAGTTTATTAATTTTACAAAAAATCTATAGAACTTTTTATTTGGCGGGAAGCTTAATTGCTTCCCGATATTCTTTATTCAACCAAGTATCTACTACATTGACGCAGGATGATTTCTTCATATGCAAGATGGAGGAAGGAGCCGTAGCGAGCTACGGCAACTGAATTCGGGCAAAATATACCGCAAAGTGGAGCGTACAGATTGCGGGAATGATTTTTCAAACAGATTCTAGTACATCGAAAATTAAGTTTCTGCTATATTGACGCAGCAGATGAAAAATCAGACAAGTCAATATGGCAGTTACTTAATATTCGATGTACTAGCTTATTTGCCACTTCACATGACTTCCCTTCTCGTCTTTGCTGACGATCAGCTGATCTTCAATCTCCTGCTTCAGCTCGGTCACATGAGAAATAATTCCAATCAACTTGCTTCCTCCCGCCAGTTCCTGAAGAACCTTTACCGCCTGTTCTCTGGAATGCTCATCAAGGGAACCGAAGCCTTCATCCACAAACATTACATCAAGATGTATCGCTGCAGAGCTCTCCTGGATCTGATCTGCCATTCCAAGTGCCAATGCCAGGGCTGCCATAAAGGATTCTCCTCCGGAAAGGGTACGGACTTCACGCTCTTTGCCGGTAACATTAGAATATACCATAAGATCCAGACCACGATTCTTGCCTTTCCCCGCATTCTCCTCGTCTACCATACGAAGTTCAAACTGTCCGGCAGACATATTCGCAAAGCGGCGATTGGCCGCATAAAGAATCTTCTCCAGGTAATATCTCTGCACATAAGTTTCAAGATCCATACGGTTTCCGGACATATTTCCAGACAACAGCTTATAAAGAGTTTCCAGCTTGGTATGCTTTTCAATGATTTTACCTCGCTTCTCCATCTGAGGGCTAAGAATATCATATGCCTCTTTATCAGCTTTATACTGTTCTTTATAAAGTTCCAGTTTCGTCTGAGTCTGAAGCCGTACTTTCTCAGCTTCCTCCATCTGGGACTTGGCAGCTTCCATATCCGGCTTGCTCCTACCATCTATGGCTTTTCCAGCTGTCTCTGCAGTGGTCTGTGCGGCTAGTTTTTTTCGCTGCCAGCTATCTGCTTCTTTTTGCAAAATCTCCGCTGTTTCACGGGTATAGTTCTCTGCTATATCCGCCCATTCTGCCTCTGTCATATTCTTCTCATTCATCAAAGTCTGATAAAAGGCCTGCCGCTCCTGGTAAAGCTTCTTGTGATCTGGAAGTTCCCCTTCAAATCGTTTAATCAAGCTGGTACAGTTAACCAGCTCTTCAGAAGACGCTTTTTCTTTCTTTTCAGCTTCCTTGGAAACAGCTTCTGCAGCTTTCCATTTTCCTTTTGCCTGATTAAACTCTGTCATAGCCGCCTCTTCTGATGGATATTCCCGGGAATCATTCAGCTGCTTCAGAAGAGCTTCTGCGCTCTTGGCTGACGCTGCTGCCGCAGTCAGCTTTTGTCCACATTCCTCTACGGCAGTTTTTCCTGATTTCTTCTGCTCTTCTACCTGTCTCAGAGCATCCTGAAGATTACGCAATGTTTTCTGGGCTGTATTAAGTCTTGCACCCTCTTCCTGTAATAAAGTTTTCCAGGTTCCAAGAAGTGTCTGTATCTGCTTCAGCAATACATTCCAATTACACTCGTTATCCGCCATCTGATCCTGGGCTGCACCAGTGACTTCTGAATTTCTGCTCGCCTGGAAATTTTTTATATTGTCTCCTAAAGAATCAAATACTTCCAGCATTCCTGCTTCCGGAAACTGCTCATGATCATTTAAAATACGCGTGTACAGCTTCCTTCCTGTCTCTTCCAAAAGTCGTTCTTTTTCTGCAACTATATCCACGGCTGACCTTGCTTCACCGGCAGACTGTTCCTGCCTGTTTCGAAGCTCAGAAACTTCTTTTTCTGCCACTTCCAATTGCTCACGGGTGAGATCTCTATGAAGGGTAGAAGCTATGCATGGATTCGGATGTTCTATTGCACCGCATACAGGACATGGTTTCCCTGGCTGAAGCTCGCGCGCCAGAAAACCAGCCTGCTCATCCAGAAAAATTCTCCGCATAGACTCATATTCCTGGCTCTTTGCGTCATATCTGGTTCTATTCTTCTGGTATGTCTCTCGTGCTTTCTTCGCCAGTTTTTTCTGTGTTTCTACACCTTTAAGAAGGTCTTCCGTTTCTTGTACTTCAATGCCAAGTACTTCCAGTTCCTGATTTTTCCCTTTCCAGACAGCAATTTTCTCATTAGTGTCGGTCAGCTTCTCTGACTGAGCCCTCCAGTCTGCTTCCCGCTTCTCCATTTTCTCCAGATCTTCTCTGGCTTTGCGGTCTGCGGCCTGCGCTGCGGTCAGATTTTGCTGGCTGGTCTTTACACTTTTTTCTGCTTCCTTGATCTGCTTAAGGAGCTTCACTTCTTTATTCACGCGCTCATAAATAGTGGTGTACGCCTTAAGCTCCTTCTCTGCCATTTCTTTCACCGCCTTCGCTGTCTGAATGGCAGATTGTGACTGTTCTTTTAATAAAGGAGCTCGTTCCTGCTGCTCCTTTAAGGCACTCTCACATGTCTGCATATTACGCAAGGCATCCTGACAGCGTGCGTATTCGCCTTTTATTTCGTATGCTTTCTTAATTTTCTCTGACAGAATGGTCTTTTCCCCTATTTGTGCTTCCACTTTCCCACATTCAGAAAGCTGAACCTCAGCGCTTTCCAGCTGCGCATATAAATTCGTCAGCTGAATGGAACTGTTGTAGATATCCCTTTTTTCATCGCGGAGTTTTGATGCGGATTGTAATTCTTTCGAGGTAAAATTCACACTTTTCTCCAGTGTTCTGCATAACTCGCCCAGATGATCCAGAAAGCAATCCATCACTACAATTTCCCCATTCAAAACTTGCTTTTTTAGCCCTTCTATTTCCTGCCACTGGTCATATTCCTGGGGAATTACCACATGGGCAGCTTCAGTCTGACATGCAGTTTTGATCTGAGCAATCTCTTTTTCCAGGGAACGCTTGCGATTCATCAGCTCGTCCACAATATTCTGGTATAATTCAGTGTTAAACAGCTTCCGGAAGATGACTTTCTTATCATCAGATTTTGCACGAAGAAGCTCCATAAATTCTCCCTGAGCGATCATGGCAACCTGCATAAACTGGCTTTTGGTAAGACCGAGGATCTCCCCCAGCTTGCTGTCAGCTTCCTTCTGTGGATATTCGGTACCATCTGGCATGATCAGGCTGACAGACCCCGGTACTTCACGGCTTCCTGTATTTTTCCCCGCCCCTCTTGTCAGAAGCTTCAGATGTCTGGGAACACGGCGGACAGTATACAGCAGGCTATTTTCTCCTGTCCCTTCGGAAAAAACAAGCTCTACAAATGGTTCAACGTTCAACTCTGCATATTGGCTTTGCAGTACAACACCATCTTTCTTGTTTGTACTGGAGCTGGCTTCACCGTAAAGAGCAAATACAAGGGCATCAAATATAGTTGTTTTTCCTGCTCCGGTGTCTCCGGTCACAAGAAACAGATTCTGATTCGGCTCCTGAAAATCGATCTGTGTCAGTTTTCCGTAGGAACCAAACGCCTGCATGGTAAGTTTCACAGGTCTCATTTCGCCACCTCCTGTACTGTATTGATAACCTCCTGAAGAATTTCCTGCTCTTCCGCATCTGCATTTCCGAGGAACTGGCAGCAAAGTTCAAATGGATTCAATTCACGCTCACTGTCTGCATGTCTGGTATAATCAGCCTGCCGCACAGTCTCACGGCGTATCTCTAAAAGCCCTGGAAAAGCCAAGCGCAGACGATCCTGCATATCAATTACGTCCAGATCCACCTTATCCGTAAGAATTACTGTCACATAATCTTTACAGCGCTGTGCCAGAACACTCTCTAAATCTCCCTTGATCACTTTTATCTGGCGCAGCGGTTCCAGTGGAATTACTTCTGTAGTGATTTCGCCCTTTTGTTTTATGTCAACCATTATAATTCCTTTATTCTGACCTGCTTCACTTACAGAGCATGCCAGCGGCGTTCCACAATAGCGATAAAACTCGCCGCCTGCTTTCATTGGCTTATGAATATGTCCCAGTGCCGCATAGTCAAATTTCTGCAGAATATCGGCTGACACCTGGTCAATATTTCCTACTGTCCGGATCTCAGAGTCCATTCGTTCAATTTCTTCTGCATTCTCCCCCATGGGCAGATAGAATTGATGGCTGACCAGAATGTTTCTCTGGTCTATGTTGACCTGTTCACGTTCTATCAGTCTGTGGATCGTATCATTGTAAGAAAGATTATTTCCATTCTCGTCTGTGCCAGTGATCAGCTTCACCATGGAAGGCTTCACAAAGGGAAGCAAATAAAAATTCACCGGACCATATTCATCCTGGAGTACCACTTTCTCAATATGATCTTCTTCTGTCTGAGGCGGTATTCCGATCATATAAATTTTCTGACGGTCAAGCACACTCCGAAAACAGTTCACACGAGGTGCACTGTCGTGATTTCCACTGATCATCATAATTACAGAATCCGGAACTGCATTTCGCAGCTTTCCGATAAAATGATCAAACACCTCCACTGCTTCTGCAGACGGAACTGCTTTGTCATAGATGTCCCCTGCGATCACGATCGCATCAGGCACTTTCTCTGCGGCCTTCTGAATTATTTGATCCAGTATATATTCCTGATCTTCTCTGAGATCACGATTGATTAATTTCAAGCCTATGTGTAAATCTGATAAGTGAAATATTCTCATAAACCGTTCCCCATTCTTATCTTCTCAAAATTCCAGTTAAACTATATATTTTATATACCTTAATATTACCGATTGTATATATAAAACCAACTTCATAGCCCTATGCATTTCTGTTATATTCTCTCTCAATCCATGCCATCAACACATCTACTATGTATTCCTGCTGCTCTTCTGTGAGCCGCACTCCTGCTGGAATTCTATGCCACTTATACAAGCATCCCCGACAGCAGCAGCCAGTAGCATGCTGAGCCAGGAATACAGGGTGCCCGCGCATTGGAGTCTGTTTGCCATCATTGGGAATCTGAGCCGGAGCCAGACGTATTCGCACAAAATCTGAGGCATGACTGCGGATGGTATCCATTCCTTTCTCCCGGATATACTGTATATCCTTGTCCTTCAGATGAAAACGACTGCGAAAATTCGAGCGGGACAGGCGGGCAAACAGATTACAAAACTGGTCCTGTTCCGGATCATATTTTCGCAAATACTTCTCATATCCATTCAATATTTCTGCAATTTTCAAATTAAGCTCTGAACTATTATACGTATAGTTCTCATCCTCTAAACGAAAATAGAAATCTATATTAACTTTCAGCTTATTGTTTCCACGCTTTATTCCTCTGCCGCTATTTCTGAAGTTACTACTATTCGTCGTATTATTAATTCCTTCATTTTTTTCATTTGTTCCACCGCCTTCTTCCTGCACCAGAAATTTCACCTGCGCTGCATGCCTCTTCAGAAGAGGAATAATGCAAAAATACAGCCGGTCATCTTCCATATGAAGATACCCCAATGCCTGTTTGTCTTTATTCATAAGCTGAATCTGATTCCCATGGAAAGCTCTTGGAAACAGATATTCGCCAGACTGCAAACTTGCTATAAGCCTGCCTTCCGGGGATGCGGCTTCTGCCGCCAGAAATGCTTTAACCCGATAAATTTTCTGACCTTTTCTATCTGTGCTCTCTGGTTTCATCAGGGAATCCAGAACCAGCAATGGGTTCACATATTGCATAGAAAGATATTCAAACAGCTTCGCCTGGATGCGAAAACGGTATTCCTTCAAATCTGGTACAGAAGATAAGTCTTCTGCGTTTACGGCATTCTCCGTTCTCTCAAGGAGGGCTGCGGCTACATGACGAATACTGGTAAGAAAAAGCGCGAAATCCTCTTCCTCTGGATCCCACATATATTTTCCACAGGCAACCTGATAATACAGTTTCCCCTGGGCTTCCTTTCGTTCTTCTTCAGAAAGATTCATACTATAATGCAGATAAATATTCCTTGGTATAAAAGCAGCCTCGTTCCATTCACCAGACCATTCCTGATGCTGTTCCCTCTTCCCAGATTTATGATTGTCTGTGCCATGAGCCTCTGTTCCATAAACTTCCGTTCCATATACGTTCTGCATTTCCCGGCTATCGCTCTGGCTCAGTATCCGGTACGCTTCATTTATCTCCTGTGCGCGCTGAATATGGGCTTCCCCTACTTCATTCAATGAGTCCGGATGAAAACGGCTGATTATTTTATGATATTTTCGCTTAATTTCCCTTTCATCATCTTCCTGGGTAATGCCAAGAAGCTTCATTGCCTGCTGCCTGTTCATTTTATAACTTCCTAATACTTTTATTTTCTCTGTAACTTTTGTTTAAGATGTTCTTTCAGTATACATTATTTTATTACAAAGGGCTATAAATTTCCAATTTAGCCTGAACAGGATAAATTATTCTCGGGTTTTCTGTGAACTTTATTCATAAAAACACCTCGCGGAATATTACCAGTTAACAGTAACATTATTCTTCAAACGGGATTAATTCGACATTGTTATGATTTATGGCTGGGAAACTAGTTCCCAGCCATTTTTCTGATGTGTCTTGTTATAATTTTATCGGATGTGTTTCGAAAATCTTTCGTTTTCTTATTGATCTTAGGTATTTTGGTTGATCTTTAGCAGCTTATGAATCTTTAGTAATTTACAAATCTTTGGTGAAACACAGAACTTTCGTACTTCTAAGTTCTTTTGTACTTCTAAGTTCTTTCGTACTTCTAAGTTCTTTCGTACTTTTAGGTTCTTTTGTATTTTTAGATTCTTTTGTGCTTTATGGCTTTCTTTCGTATCTCAGATTTCTTAAGTGTTTTTCGTATTTCTCTTTCGTTGATGTATCTATACTACCATATCTGTCGCTTTTTGTCATCCGGCAAAGTGAACATATTTTCGATTGTATTTTCATCTATTTTTTATTCTATCAATATATTACATCAATACCAGCATGATAATCCCAACTATCACAAGAAGGGGAAGTGCTATGTAGATCAGACCTCCCAGAACTAATCCGATCAGGACAAGGGGAAGGAATATCAGACGAAAAAAGATTTTCGTAATTCCCCAGGTTGCGCGGAAGGCAAGTCCGATCATTTTGCCAAATATACCAAACATTAAAATGATAAATAACAGCGTCAGCATAAATTGTCACCTCGTTTTCTTTTCAGGCATTATACAATATGGTCTGCCCTTTACTGTAATCAACGACTTAATGGGGATTTTCACTTCAAATAAAGAAAAAATTTACAAACAGCGCAAAAAGCCCCCTGTGGAATCATTCCGCAAGGGGCGATTATTCACTATACGATTATATACTTCGCTTAAGCCTTAAGCCATCATCGGCTCCAATGCCTTAGCCAGCTTCTCTTTTTCAGCTTCTGCCTCTGCAAGATCTTTACCCAGTGTAGTGTAATAAATCTTAATCTTCGGCTCTGTTCCGGATGGACGAACAACTACTGTCTCGTTATTCTCCAGTTTGTAAATGAGAACATTTGCTGCTGGAAGACCGGTCTCCTCAGGCTTCTTATAATCGGTAACCTTCACTACCTTGTAGCCTGCAATGTCTGCCGGCGGGTTGTCACGAAATTTCTGCATGATTCCTGCCATAGTATCCATTCCGCTGAGTCCCGGGAATTCAAAGCTGTCAACCTTGTTTAGGTAACGGCCATACTGTGCGTAAATCTCCTCAAGTCTCTGCTTCAGGGAGCTTCCAATGCTTCTGTAGTATGCAGCCATCTCGCAGATCAGCATGGATCCAATAATGGCATCCTTATCACGTACATACGGTCCTGCAAGGTATCCGTAGCTCTCTTCAAATCCGAAAATGAAACGGTCCACTTCACCAGCAGCCTCAAGCTGTGCGATCTGGTCGCCGATCCACTTAAATCCGGTAAGTACGCTTCTAAGCTCTACACCGTAGTGCTCTGCAACTGCGTCTGCAAGAGGTGTGGAAACAATAGATTTCACTGCAACCGGGTTCTTCGGCATTGTGCCTTTCTCGATACGACCAGCTGCAATATAGTCAAGAAGAAGAACTCCCACTTCATTACCACTTACCAGCTCATAGGAACCGTCCGGGCATTTCATGGCAATACCAACACGGTCTGCATCCGGGTCAGTAGCAAGCATAAGATCTGCTCCTGTCTCCTTGGCAAGCTTCAGTCCCTGCTCCAGAGCTGCGAAAATCTCCGGATTCGGGTAGCTGCATGTGGTAAAATAGCCGTTCGGGTATTCCTGTTCCGGAACAATCGTTACATCTGTGATTCCGATATCCTTCAGGATCTGGGTTACCGGCACAAGTCCGGAACCATTCAGCGGGCTGTAAACCAGCTTCAGTCCTGCTGTCTTGCAAAGACCCGGACGAACCTGGCGTGACTCGATTGCATCGTAAAGAGCACGTTTGCAGTCGTCACCAACAAAGCGGATCAAACCTTCCTCAACGCCCTCTGCAAAGGACATATATTTCGCACCAGTCAGAACGTCTGTCTTCTGGATCTCATCATAAACGATAGCCGCAGCATCATCTGTCATCTGGCAGCCATCCGGGCCGTAAGCCTTGTATCCATTATATTTAGCAGGGTTATGAGATGCGGTAACCATAATACCCGCATTGCACTCATAGTAGCGTGTCGCAAAGGAAAGGGCCGGTACAGGCATTAATGCATCATAAATTCTGACCTTAATGTCATTGGCAGCCAGAACTCCTGCTGCTGTTTTCGCAAATATATCACTCTTCAGACGGCTGTCGTAGCTGATTGCAACGGTCTGAGTGCCGCCCTGAGTCTTCACCCAGTTAGCAAGCCCCTGTGTAGCCTGACGCACTACATAGATATTCATACGGTTGGTACCTGCTCCAAGAACTCCACGGAGTCCTGCTGTACCAAATTTCAGAGCTACTGCAAAACGATCTTTAATTTCTTCATCGTTTCCTTCAATCTTAGATAATTCTGGTTTCAGATCTGCATCCTCGAGATCCGCTGCCATCCAGCGCTTGTACTCTTCGTTATACATTTTAACCACTCCTGCCATTATTATTCTGTTTATTTTGTCTAATATTACTACAGATATTAATAATATACCACATTTTTCACGGAACGGCAATATAAGCGACAAATTTCTACCAGACATTTTTTCTCTGTTTTCCACTAATTTCCGACAATTATATATTTCAGCCGCAGTTCACAGTGAGTTACTGGTCACTGGTAACATTCCGCGAGGTGTTTTTTGTGAACAAAGTTCACAGAAAACCCGAGAATTAAGTTTGCGCAGCAAACGCTACTTCTTGTGCTTGTCACAAGAAGGTTCGTTTTTCTGTGCATCGCGAAGCGAGTTACTGGTCACGGAGTGAACAGTAACCACAGGGAACATTCCATTCTCACATTATCAATTTAGGTATAGCGTTCCCGGCTTTTTTACGCTATAATAAGATAGTGTGTGAAAGCAACCATCCTAACTGCTTTCCCTTTATCTGACATTGAGATTTGAAAAACACTATAAAATTCAATTGCAGCAATCTTTACAGCTGCAGAACGGAGGAGATTATGGAAATTGTCTGCCTAGACTTAGAAGGTGTGCTTGTCCCGGAGATCTGGATCGCATTTGCCGAAGAAACCGGCATTCCGGAGCTGAAACGAACCACAAGAGACGAGCCTGATTACGATAAATTAATGAAATACCGCCTGAACATTCTGAAAGAGCATGGTCTTGGTCTGAAAGAAATCCAGGAGACCATCGCCAGGATCGACCCGCTTCCAGGCGCCAGGGAATTTCTGGACAAATTAAGAGCACAGACTCAAGTTATCATCCTCAGTGACACCTTTTCCCAGTTCGCAGGTCCTCTTATGAAAAAGCTGGGCTATCCTACCATCTTCTGCAACACACTGGTAGTGGGCGAAAATGGCGAAATTACTGATTTTAAAATGCGCTGCGAAAAGTCCAAATACACCACTGTGAAAGCCCTGCAGTCCATCGGCTACGACACCATTGCCAGCGGTGACAGCCACAACGACCTTGGCATGATCCAGGCAAGTAAAGCAGGATTCCTGTTCAAGAGCACGGATGCTATCAAGGCTGAATATCCGGAGATTCCGGCTTATGAAACATATGACGAGCTGTATGACGCAATTATGAAGGCAATTAAAAATTAATGTAAAGTAAAACTTGGATTCCATCCAGTTTCCGCCAATACACAGCAGTTGGGCAACTGCTATTCCTAAGCATGTCATTTCAGGTGCGCTCTTAGCGAAGGTAAAATCCACAACCTGCATAGACTTAGGCGTGAGGGCTTTCCCGAACGTCTTAGCCAGAGTTGACCGTTAGTTCACCGGAGCGCGGCACCGACCTGCGTGGAATATCAGTTGCCCAACTGTGTACCTCTTATATCTTCTTCACGCTTTCCCTCTCAATAAACTGCGTACACATCTGCATCTTGATCTTAATCCCGTCATTATCTTTCAGAATATTCCGCAACCGCCTTACAACGGCTCTTCCCATCTCCTGCTTCGGCACCCGGAGTGTGGTCAGAGGCGGATACGAAATTGAGGAAAAAGTAAGGTCGTCAAATCCCACAATAGATATGTCCTCCGGGATCCGGATTCCAAACTCTGCCATGGCCTTCATAGCTCCCAGGGCGATCATATCGTTGTCTGCGAAGAATGCTGTAGGCAGCTTCACCTTCTCAGATAAATACCGCTTCATATTCTCGTAAGCACCGTCGATGGTAGTTGCCATTGTAAAAATATAGTCCTTATTCAGGGGAAGTCCCGCCTTTTGCAGCGCTGTCTGATATCCTGCAAAACGAGACCGGAAAGGTTTGATCCTGAAATCTCCCCGCAGATAACCAATCTCTTTATGCCCATTGGCAATGAGATACTCTGTAGCCATACGCGCTGAATCTGCATTATTGATCAGCATGGCATCAAAGCTCATATCCTCTTTCCAGTAATCAATCACAATAAACGGACAGGTCATCCCGCGGATCAGGTCAATATCCGCATCCACCATCTCTGTTCCCAGAAGGATCACGGCCGACGCCTTGTCATTCATGATCCACTTCGCCTGTTCCTGATATCCAGGATCTCTTTTATCCAGATTGCACATCTGCATTTCCATTCCACAGGCGCGGCATTCCTGTTCCACCCCGGAAATCAGCTGGATAAAAAAGGGAGAATCCTCAACCACAGCACCATCCCGCTTAAACATGACAAATTTTATTTTGCGGATATGATTTTCCTCAAAATACCCAAGATCCTGCGCCACTTTAAAAATCTTCGCAGATGTCTCAGCATTCACGCCTTTTTTGTAGTTTAGTGCATTTGAAACAGTTGCCGGAGAAAATCCTGTGATCTCACTGATTTTTCTCACACTCACTTTCATTTTAGTTCCTCCTCTGTCGGTAAAATAATGCCATACATCTGCGAAAAAAAGACGTTGCAAAAAACAAGCTATCACCTGTTATTCGCAGCGTCTTCTCTGATCATTTTATGCCGGGAACGCAACTCCCGCTCTTAAAATTATGTTCGGATAAGGTGTAAACTCACCTGTACGGATTGCAAATTTGCACTGTGCAGACATCTTTTTCAGATCTACGTGGTCAATTCTGCTCTCCTCTGCCTCAGGAAGGCTCTGCTGAATATATGCAAGAAGCTCCGGATTTTTTTCCTCAATCTCATTTGCAATGGTGTAGGCTTCCACTTCTGTCTCCGCCAGCACTGCATCCATCACCTGTTTAAAGGTGGGAACCCCTCCGCATACAACCAGGTCTACAATCTCCACGCCCTTTGGAATGGGCATTCCTGCATCACCGATCATAAACAGATCTTTATGTCCCAGCTCTGCGATACAACGGATCAGCTGGGCATTTAAAATCCCTGATTTTTTCATGCTATTCCTCCTGCATCTCTGATTATTACTATAAATCTTTTTCGGATTTTTTTCAACTTTTCAAATTATTTTAACATTAAGAAAGGTTTTGGTTACTGTTCACTCCATGACCAGTAACACGCTTCGATTATTTGTTCTCGTTTCTTGCCTGAAGTGCCATCTTCGCCTGAAGATTTCTCTGTGTCTGGTCAATTACGACTGCAAGGATGATAACCAGACCACGGATAACCTTCTGCCAGAACTCGGATACACCACACATTGTCATACCATCATTGATAACACCGATAACAAATGCACCGACTACAGTTCCGATAATGGTTCCGGAACCACCGCTCATGGAAGTACCACCAAGTACGGTAGCTGCGATGGCGTTCATTTCCCAGCCATCACCAGATGCAGGATGTGCTGCGGAAAGCTGTGCGGTGTTGATCATACCAACCCATGCTGCACAGAAGCCGGAGATCATGTAAACGATAATTTTGATCTTGTCTGCTTTGATACCGGAAAGACGGGCAGATTTCTCGTTACCGCCGACTGCAAGTACATACCATCCAAATGGAAGCTTCTTCAGGATGATAACGGAAATAATTGCAAGCACTGCGAAAATATAAACACCGGTAGGAATGCCGGCAATATTGCTTCCAAGGATCTTGAAGCCTGTGTTGCCAAGTCCGTCATAGCCCTTGATATCAGAGAATGTTGCACCGTTGGAACGAAGGTTCGCAAAACCACGGCAGATGTACATGGTACCAAGGGTAGCGATAAATGGTGCTACACCTAATTTTGTTACAATAAGACCGTTAACTGCACCGATGATGCATCCAACAACCAGCATGGTAATAATGATTACCGGAACGCTGAAGTAAAGGGTTACACCTGCAAATTTCAGTGTAATACCTTCCTGGATCATGCCACCGGCAAGCATACCAACAAGTCCGACTACAGAACCAACGGAAAGGTCAATACCGCCGGTAATGATTACAAAGGTCATACCAAGTGCAAGGATTCCATACAGGGCTACGTGCTTGGCAACCATGGTCAGTGTAGATGCTGACAGGAATGTGGTTCCTTTTACAATGGTAAAAAAGATGACCAGGAGTACCAGTACAATAAAGGTACGTCCTTTTAACAGTGTCATTAACAACTGATTATTATTTGATTTTTTGTTATTCATTGTTCTGCTCCTCCCCGGCTTACGCATTTCTTCCGGTTCCAAGTCCGGCATAAGATGTACGTACAAGTGTGTCTTCTGTGATCTCATCTCCGGTCAACTCGCCGGTCTTTTTGCCATTTGACAATACAACGATCCTGTCTGCGATTGCCATGATCTCTTTCAGCTCAGATGAGATAACGATAATGGAAAGTCCTTTTTCCGCAAGGTCGTGAATGATCTCAAAGACCTCAGTCTTCGCACCGATATCAATACCACGGGAAGGCTCATCCAGAAGTAAGATCTTCGGCTTGGTCAAAAGTCCTTTGCCGATTACAACCTTCTGCTGGTTTCCACCGGACAGTGACAGGATTGGAAGTCTCTTGTCCGCCACTTTAATATGGATATCCTTGATCTGCTCGTCAACTGCCGCATTCTCTGCTTTCTCGTCAAGGAACAGACCTTTTACATAATCTTTCATAGAAGAAATAGCGGTATTCTTGCCGATGTCAAGAGTCTGGATCAGACCCTGGCTCTGACGATCCTCAGGTACAAGAGCAAAACCGTTTTTGATCTGGGCGGCAACATCTTTGATATTTAGCTTTTTGCCCTCATAGAGTACATCACCGGTGTGCTCCGGATGAAGTCCCATCAGGCACTCAAACAGCTCGCTTCGTCCAGCTCCCAGAAGTCCGTAAACACCAAGGACCTCGCCTTTTTTCAGATCCAGGCTTACATGGTCAAGAGTCCAGCCGCCGCCTTTTTTCGGAAGGCACATATCCTTAATTTCCAGCACCTTCGGCTGTTTGGAAAGGTCAATGCTTCTCTCAAACCGGTGATACTGGGTGTTCTTTCCAACCATATTCTCTACGATCCAGCTGAGCTCAATGTCCTTTACATCAGCATCTGCAACGTATTTTCCATCACGAAGAATGGTAACGTGATCGCCAATCTCCATGATTTCTTCCAGACGATGGGAAATATATACAATGGAAATTCCGGCTTCCAGAAGCTCTCTCATAATCTTGAAAAGTACCTTAACCTCTGCGGCAGAAAGAGAAGACGTAGGCTCATCCATGATCAGGACACGTAAGTCATCCTGGTTCAGGTTTCGTGCAATTTCCACCATCTGCTGCTGTCCTACACGAAGATCTCCGACCATGGTTTCCGGTGGAATTTCATGTTCCAGACGCTGCAGGATTTTTTTCGCACCCTCTGAATGGGCCTTGTCATCCAGGAAAAAGCCTTTCTTTTTCTCATGTCCCATAAAAATATTCTGGTAAACTGTCATATTCGGGAAAAGAGAAAGTTCCTGGTGGATGATTCCGATACCTTTTGCACGGGCTGCATTGGTATCCTTGAAGTAAACCTCCTGGCCGTCCATGTACATCTTACCTGCTGAAGGCTGCTCGATTCCGGCGATCATCTTCATCAGGGTGGATTTTCCGGCACCGTTCTCACCGATCAGAACGTTTACCTTTCCTTTCAGAAGATCGAAGGAAACCTGATCCAGAGCTTTGGTTCCGGGATAAATTTTATCAATTTTTTCACAATGGAGAACAACATTCGGATCATCAAACATAATGCTTCCTCCTTTTATTCAATCGTCAGCTCAACTGCTGTAACAGATACTGCATCTGTACCGGCTTCTGCGCCGCCTGTAAATGTAACAGTCTTGCCAACTACATTTTCGTCGATTCCAAGTGGGTCAATTACCTGTGCAAGCGCCTGCTTGTTCAGTTCTTTTCCATAGCTTGACCATTCCGTCTGGTTGGTAAAGCTTTCAAAATTCTTCAGAGACTGAAGGTCACGGATGGCGGTACTGGAGTTCGGTCCATCTGTCCGGACCTGAACCTCTGTAGTTCCGGTATATCCATCCAGTTCTACTATCAGATAATGTTTCGGGGTGTCTGTATTGTATTCTTTGATTTTTCCTGTGCCTTTTACTGCAATTGTTTCTGTAATGCCATCACCATTTAATAATTCAGAAAGATCCTGTGCCTTGTCGGAAATGTCCGCTACAACGGCTCCCCAGTCACCCTGGGACTCTGCTGCGGAATCAAATTCCTGTTTTCCTGTATAAGAAGCTTCTTCGCCAATGGGTACTACAGTTACAACACCACAGCCGGTAAAGGTTACTGCTGTACATGCGGCCAGAACTGCCAAAATTCTTCTGCTTTTCATAATCATCTCTCCCTGCTTTCTATTATAAAAGGCGGCGCTGGCGCACCGCCTTCCAAAGCGTGTTTAAAAAGACTTTCTGCAAAATATACCACAAAGCGGGGCATGCAGATTGTGCGAATAATTTTTCAAACACTCGTTCATTTTTTATAAAAATCTGTTTCCTGGCAACCAGATTATTTAGCTTCTGGTTCTGTGTAAACAAATGCGTTCAGGCAATCTGTGTTGTCAGCTGTGATTGCTACACAAGGAACAAGCTGTTTCTCTTCTTCCGGAGCTGTACCGTTAAGGTAAGCGTCTGCCTGCTCAACTGCCATCTCAGTGATCAGAGCGATCTGCTGAAGAGCGGTACCAACCATGTCACCAGATTTGATGTAAGCGTTTGCTTCGTCAGATCCGTCAAGACCGATGATCTTAATGTCGTTACGTCCTGCATCCAGACAAGCCTGAACAGCACCACATGCCATTGTGTCATTACCGCAGATAATACCGGTGATCTCTGGATTGGACTGAAGGATTGCTTCTGTCTTTTCATAAGCTTCTGTCTGATCCCAGTTAGCGGACTGCTGAGCTACCATCTCAAGATCCTCATACTCATCAATTACAGAATGGTAGTTATCAGAACGAACCTGGCAGTTTGTATCGGATTCAAGTCCAAGGAGCTCTGCGTATTTGCCTTCGTAGTTCATAGCCTCAACCCATACTTCTGCGATTGCTGCTGCACCCTGTGCGTTATCTGCAACGATCTGTGCTACTGCAAGTCCGGACTGGTTGATCTCACGGTCGATAAGGAAAGTCGGGATTCCAGCGTCATATGCTTTCTGAACTGCTTCGATGGAAGCATCTGCACCAGCGTTATCGCAAATGATTGCTGCTGCGCCATCGTTGATAGCTGCTTCGAAAAGCTCAAGCTGTGTAGCAGCGTCGTCATCGTGGGAAGCACATTTTACTTCGTATCCAAGTTCTTCAGCTTTTTCTTTCGCAATTACCTGCTCTGTGTTGAAGAATGGGTTAGATGTGGAAGGTGTGATACAGTAAATGATCTTGCTTCCGCCGCCTGGAAGTAATTCTGCATTCTCTTCAGCCATTACCGGAACTGTCATTAAACCTCCAACCATCGCTGCTGTCATAGCCAATGCCATTGCTTTTCTTGCTTTCATAAATACGTCCTCCTTGAAATATAATTAAGATCTGTTTTTGTTCGGTTTTCTCTCCGAACTGTTGATAATTTGATTATAAACGTTTGCATAAATATTTCAATAATCTTTTTAGTTTTATGTGTTATTTTGTATGAATGCACAAGGTTTTTGTTGTGATTTTAGTAAGTTTTTACTATAAAATCTATGTATTCCCAACCATCCATTAGTGCATTTATGTAAACGTTTATATAAACATTTATAAGCAGTATGTAAAACATAATATAAATTTTGCGCGTTATGGAGACGGTTGCCAAGACTATCCAGAGCCAGGCAACAGCTCTGGTGAATAAGACCTGTTCTCTGCAAAAATAAGGCAGTCACCAAGGTCTCATGCAAACATGGACTTTGGTGACTGCCACACACAGATACACGCTTATGTAATTTGAAATCTACAACATTCCCAGCTCTTTCTTCACTTCATCCGCTCTCGGAATGGACGGTGTAGCGCCTGGTCTTGAAACAGCAATGGAGGAGGCCTTTGCAGCCATTCTCAGCGCCTCCTGGATGGATCTGCCCTCGATAACTGCTGCAATGAAATATCCTGTAAATGTATCACCGGCCGCTGTGGTATCCACAGCTTTTACCTTGAAAATGTCCTGGAAAACTTTTTCTTTTCCATCGTAATAAACAGCGCCGTCACTTCCAAGTGTAAGCACGAAACGTGCATTAGGAAATTTCGCAGCCATGGCATCCAGGATCTGATCTTTATCCTTGCAGCCAGTGATCTGTTCACCTTCAATTTCGTTTACGAGAAACAGATAAACCTTACTGAGATCACAGGTACTCAGCTTGTCATCAAAGGGTGACGGGTTCATAACAATCTTCATCTTTTTCTCATAAGCCTGGTCAATAATGTAGTCCAGCATATTGATCTCATTCTGCAGGATCAGATAGTCTCCTTCTCCAAAATCAGCAAGAACCTCATCTACAAATTCCTTTGTCTGCATCTGGTTGGTTCCACCGTATAAAATGATGCAGTTCTGGGCATTTTTGTCCACCTGGATCATGGTATGACCACCCTTTACCGGAAGTCTGCGGATATATTTAGTGTTTACACCAGCTTCCTTACAAGCATCCAACAGAATATCTCCATCTGTTCCCACGATTCCCGCATGATAAACCGGCACCCCAGCCTTCGCCAGTGCAATAGACTGGTTCAAGCCTTTTCCCCCGCTGAAAACTTCCAGCTTGGAAGAATGCTGGGTTTCACCGCCTACAATGATGTGATCTACGGAATACACGTAGTCTACGTTTAATGAACCGTAATTTAGTACTTTCATGTAAAAACCTCCAATTTGTTTGTTCTCCCTCATACCGCCACCCACAAACCTTTTCAGATGACAGCATCTATACTTCTATTATTATGTTGTACAAATTTCTTCTCGTCAACTATATTTTCCATCAGAATGTTACCGTTTACTGATAAAAATTATATATCCCACTCTATTTTCAATCCAAAATCCGCAATTTCTTCCCATCCCGTTCTATAATCCCCTCATCTGCCAGGTTCTTCAGCTCCCGCATCATGGCGCTGCGGTCTACACTGAGGTATTCAGCAAGAGTGGTGTAGGACATGGGCAAAATAACAGTTTTCGTCTGTTTTTCTGCGGCAATGGAATTTAAATAGGTCATGATCTTCTTTCGGATGCTGTTTCTTGACAGCACATAAATCCGACTGGCCTGCTGGCTGGCGCGCAGGGCAATCATCTGAAGCAGGTTGCTTACCAGCTGGCTGTGGAATTTACAGGCATTTTCGCAGCGTTTAATCACATGCTCATAGGCGATAAACAGCACTCTTGTTTCGGATTTTGCACAGACATAATAGTGCTGGGATTCTTCAGGTAAAAGGAATGGTTCGCCGAAAACACTATCCTTTTTCAGGTTATCTATCATATATTGATTTCCATCTTCATCAATGCAATAAAGAACTGCCTGACCTTCCAGGATCAAACCTATTTTTTTCATGGAACTGGAATATTCCATCACAGTCTCATTATTCCGATAGACTGCTTCATGCATATCGAAACAGATGCGCATACGTTCCTGTTCTTCAGGAGTTATGTATGAAAAAAGTGTCACTGGTGTCATTTCTACAATCCCTTTCTATCAATTTATCCAGAACATGTTCAAAAAATAATTTCTTATATCTTACACCATTTTGTTGTATTTGCAACAGACTTTATTTCAAAATTTGGTTATACTAAAGCCATGTTAAAGAAATAACAAAGCAGTAAAAAATACATAGTTCCCTCAAAAATCACAAACAATTACATCAATAACAATATCTCATAAAAAGGAGACGAACCTCTATGAAAATTACAGACACCATCCGCTACGCAGGCGTAAACGACCATCAGATAGACCTTTTCGAAGGTCAGTACAAAGTACCGAACGGTATGGCATATAATTCCTATGTGATCCTGGATGAAAAAATCGCAGTCATGGATACTGTAGATGCAAATTTCACTCACGAATGGCTGGATAATCTGGACCGCATCCTGGAAGGCCGCAAGCCAGACTACCTGATCGTACAGCACATGGAGCCGGACCACGCAGCAAATGTGGCAAACTTCCTGAAGGTTTATCCGGAAACCACCATCGTAGCCAACGCGAAAACCTTCACTATGATCCAGAACTTCTTCGGTCTCGACCTGGAAGGACAGAAGCTGGAGGTTACAAATGGCGGCACCCTCAACCTTGGAAACCACAACCTGACCTTTGTTTTCGCTCCCATGGTGCACTGGCCGGAAGTTATGGTAACCTATGACAGCACCGATAAAGTACTTTTCTCTGCAGATGGCTTCGGAAAATTCGGCGCACTGGATGTAGAAGAAGATTGGGACGATGAAGCTCGCAGATACTTTATTGGCATCGTTGGAAAATACGGACCACAGGTTCAGAAATTACTGAAAGTTGCCGCAGGTCTGGATATCCAGATCATTTGCCCTCTTCACGGACCTGTTCTTACAGAAAACCTTGGACATTACATTGGTCTTTACGATACATGGTCCTCTTACACACCAGAGACAGAAGGAATTGTGATTGCCTACACATCTGTATACGGTCATACAAAAGCAGCTGTAGAACTGCTGGCTGACAAACTTCGAAGCAAGGGATGTCCCAAAGTTGTTGTATATGATCTTGCAAGAGATGACATGTCACAGGCTCTGTCCGACGCATTCCGCTACAGCAAGCTGGTTCTTGCTACCACAACTTATAATGCAAGCATTTATCCGTTCATGCACGACTATATCACTCGTCTGACCGAGCACAACTTCCAGAACCGCACAGTGGGCATCATCGAAAATGGTTCCTGGGCACCTCTGGCAGCAAAAGTTATGAAAGAAATGCTTTCTGGCTGCAAGAAGATCAACTGGCTGGACACTACTGTAAAAGTGCTTTCCGCAGTAAACCAGGAAAACAAGGATCAGCTGGAAGCTATGGCAAACGAGCTCTGCAAAGAATACATTGCCCAGAATGATGAGCTGGCAAACAAAAATGACATGACAGCCCTTTTCAGAATCGGATACGGACTTTATGTAGTTACCTCCAATGACGGCAAAAAAGACAACGGACTGATCGTCAACACTGTGACCCAGCTCACTGATACTCCAAACCGTATTGCGGTAAATATCAATAAGGCAAATTACTCCCACCATGTGATCAAACAGACTGGAGTTCTCAACGTAAACTGCCTGTCTGTAGATGCACCGTTCTCTGTATTCCAGCAGTTTGGTTTCCAGACCGGACGCAGCGTAGATAAATTTGCAGGTCAGAAGGTCTACCGTTCCGATAATGGACTGGTATTCCTGGACAAATATATTAATGCATTTATGTCTCTGAAGGTTGAACAATATGTAGACCTTGGTACCCATGGAATGTTCATCTGCAGCGTCACCGAAGCCCGCGTCATGAACGATCTTGACACCATGACTTACACCTACTATCAGAAAAATGTAAAACCGAAGCCAGAAACCGATGGCAAAAAAGGCTTCGTCTGCAAAGTATGCGGCTACATCTACGAAGGTGACGAGCTCCCGGATGACTTCATCTGCCCGCTGTGCAAACATGGAGCTGCAGATTTCGAGCCCATCGGATAAAAAACAACCAGATAAATTTCTCAAAGCAGCGCAGGATCCAGAGCGTGTCTGAAAAAGGCTTTCTGCAAGATGTGCGCCACAATTTGTGGGAATGATTTTTCAGACACACTCCGGAGCCCGTGCTGCCTAATCACTGGTAATAGCAATTCTTGCTGCACCCGCTGGGAAAAATCTGCAATTTCATTTTTCGCCGAAACTCCATTTCGTCAGCGGATTCTTTCAATATATTCAACGCCATTCGAAGATTTCGAATATCTTTTTCCATGTAATCCGTATAATTTCCACGGCCAACCAGCTTCAAGTGCGTAATTCCGGCTTGCTTTAACTGATAAAGTGCACATAGACCACAGCCAGTTTCACCGCAAAGATAACCCGCAGAATCATAGGAAAAATCATGTAAACTGTGAAAATCATCAGGAACAAAGCCGTCTGGCAGCAAATGCCCTCCGTTTATTTCCTGATTGAAGATTTCAGAACCGGCATTCCCTGTTTTTAAGGTTCCGATCTGATAGGGCACTTTACAAAGATACCCCATCTCATCGCAATGCAAAGAATTACAAAATGCACCTGTAAACTGGCACATTTCATTCAATACAAAGGCCTCAAATTCCGGGATTCTTTCTGTCCCACTCTCACACCGCTCTCTAACTGAACTGTAATCATCTGCCGTATCCATATCCTTTAACATTTCCACATTCGCAGCATCTGTCCCATCCTTTTTTCCACATTTATCAACAACCGCTCTCATATCTTCGAATGTATTTTTCCTGTGAAAAATCACACGTTTCAATCCCAGTTTTCCCAATGAAGCCACCATCTGGCTGTTAATTTCTCCACATTCTCCACTGAGATGAATTTCGCAGTTTATACCATTTTCACGTAAATATACCATCAACGCCGGGTCTGCAATAATATAACTGTGAAAACCAATTTTCATACACTGGCTTATGATCCCGGCAATTTCCGGATATTGTTCCGGGATATAATACAGGGAATTGAATGTAAGATGGACTGGTTTTTCGTACTTTTTCATCATCCCAGACAGGATTTCCAGCTCACTGAATGCGCCAAGCTGTACGTTATAACAAAGTACTTCCCTGCGGTTCAGGGGCAGTACCGTTCCGTATTTTTGAGACCAGGAATAAGGAACATAACCACAGAAAAATTCATCTGCACCAGCCTTCGCGAACTTTATATATTCATCTATTGAGCCTAATCCTGCTACTATTTTCATCACTTATCTCCATAAATTCCAGCCTTGAGCAGCCATGTACTTCATCCTGAATAAAATATCGCTTCTGCCTCAACACGGGTATGTCACCTGCAGGCGGCATTACCATGCTCTTATTACAACCCGGTCCACACCGTTTTGGATATAATTCTCCAGTATTTCTTCCTCTTTCAATATTCTCATATCAATCCCAAACAACGAATTATACCGCCCTATCATATGCAAATGTTCCGGATACAAAAGTGCATATTCCGTACAATATCCCGGGCATTTTTTTGCAAGCTTTTGTCGTCCTCTCTCGCCTGTTTCACATACTGCACCAAGAGGACAATACTGTGATGTATTGGTCTGATAGAACGGAATATGCAGGCTGTTTTTTCCAAGTGGAATCTGCTGTTCGTAACCGCAGGATTCCCATTCAAAGCGTTGGATTCCATATTCTCTTTCCAGAAAATTACGGTAAAATCCAGCATTCAGGCTGTTCCTCTCAAACCATTTCTGTTCTCCTTTTTTGAACGAAATCCGAGGGTCTTTTCTGCGTTTATTTAACAAAATTCCAAGGCTGGGAATCAGATTCCTTCTGCCTTTTTTTACTAAAGAGGCCATTCCCCAGTCATTTACAACAATCTCTACAGCCTGCCCTTTTTCTTCACACCACCAGTTAATTTCATCAAGCAATTCTGTTATATAATCCAGCATATATTCCCGGATATAAGAAAAAACAAGTGTGATTTCCACCTGTTCTGCCGCTGCTTTTTCTATTATTTTAAACAACAATTTACGTTCCGGAAACAGAAGATGACAGAACTGATTTCCAATATAAAGGTGATCCGGTACTCTATGTTCCAGAATAATGCTGCCGCAGATACCGATACATTTTCCGGCATACTTTTTGGAAAACTCTGTCAGGGAACTATCCAAATATTCCTGATACAATTCCGGGCGATCTATCTCCAGCGCCAGCTCCGTAACACCTGATTCAGGCGGTACCTGGCACTTATACCCAGGCTTAAAGCCAGTTCCGCACTGAGAACAATTATCAGTTAAATCTATACGTTTCCCATTATAAGCAGACTCCAATACCTCTGGCGTAAGCTCTCTCCGCCATATTCCCACCTGCTCTTCCAGACTGTCACACTTGACCTCATCCAGTTCCCCCGGATACCCTGTCAGGCTTTTCGCCAACGCGCTGTCGTCCTCTTCCAGCTTCAGATGAATGTAGTGATTATACTGATAAAGAAGCCTCTGAACCGCCTCTGCATACGCTTTCTGCTTCACCATCACCTTATATTTCACATAAAATCCGGAGAGTTCTGCGTCCACCATATCAAACCTTTGTATATCGTATTCTGGAATTTCCAATTCACGGTAACACCCATTCTTTATATCATAAAAGCACACCTTCAAAGCTTCTGAATCAGAGATATTTTCTTCTATTGTCCGAAAACAAAATCCACTCTCATCAACCTCTGTAATCCGAACCTCCCGCCCCTTCACAAACCCGGCAAGAAGCCCGAAAGGAATCATTGAAACCATTGCAATCACACCCTGTTCCGTCTACGAATACTGCAAGTATATCCCAGTACCTATAAAAATACAATCTTTTAGGTTTATAAACTTTTTTTCTTCACAAAAGAATGATAAAATTAACTTAACGACTATGAAAAGGAGGAGCATTTCTATCATGAAACAAAACATTAAACGTTTACTCCCCGTATCAATCGTAATAGGAATTACCATTATCGTTTCGATTTTTCTGTATCATAAAGTCATGGATCGTGAAGAGGAGCGCTGCTGGCAGATACTTAGCGATTCAGCCAAAACGATTTCGGCGGAAATCCAGATGAAATTTCAAGACAACATCACCACCCTTGGTCTGGCCGCTAATGCCATGGTGGAGGAGAATAAGCTTGAGCCGGAACAGATTGCATCTGTTCACCTCGATGCATTTGCAAAAAATACGATATTCTCCAGAATTGATGTCCTCTATCCGGACAACACGATTTTGTATGAAGACGGACACCTGAAACACCTGCGGCAGGACTTAAATTTCAATGCTATTGCAGCGCTTGGCGAACACATTTCCCACAGACTGACAGACTCTGAAACAGGAAATGAATCGTTTTACTATTATATGCCTGTTATAAAAAGCGACGAGATCAAAGCCATCCTTACCGGTGTAATCGACACTACTGTTCTCGCAGACGTATTCCAGAGCTCTTTTTATGACGGTCACACTGCCATATGTCTTGTAGACAGCGCTGATGGAAATTATGCTCTGGACACCCGGTATTCCACCCTTGGAAATGCCTACGATACGCCTGGTCCCGCCTTGCTGAAGGGCTATGAAAATATTGATCTGAAAAACGAAGTGAAATCTCTGAAAACCGGTGTTATCGCTTTTAACTCAAGCATCAACGGAAAAGACAATTATATGCACTATTCTCCTGTTGGTATGTTTGACTGGGAGCTGCTGGTTATCGCACAGGAGGATGTAGTTTTTTCCAGTCTTCTGTATCTGAAAAAACTGATGATTCTCGCCGGAATTATTGAATTTCTGCTGCTAGGCCTCTATATTGCATGGAATTTTTACACGGTTGAACAGCTTGCCAAAAGTGAAAAAAGGACTCAGGAACAGCTGAAAAATTCCAACACTCTGATCCAGTGTGTAACAGAACTTTCTTCGGATAAGGATATTAATATTTCTATCCAGAATCTGCTGGGAATTATCACTCAGTATTTTGATTCAGACCGCACGTATATTTTTGAACTTAATCCTGAAAAAACCATGTTGAGAAATACATATGAATATGTAAAAGGCGGAGTAAGCGTCCAAATTGACAATCTCCAAGAAGTGCCAATCACTGTTTTGCCCAAATGGATGGAAAGCTTTCTTAAATTTGAACCTTATTATATTTCTGATCTGGAACAGGAAAGAGGTTCTGAATCCTACAACATGCTCAAAGAGCAGGATGTAAACCGGCTGATTGCTGTACCTCTTGGCAAAAGGGGCGACGTGATCGGATTCGTAGGTGTTGATAATCCGCGGCAGTTTTACAACGATGCCACCCTGCTTTCCTCCATTCAGTTCTTTCTCACCAACAGTCTGGCAACCAAGAAGCAACAGGAACAGCTCCAGTATATGAGCTACCGCGACATGCTGACATTCCTGTTCAATCGCAATAAATATATTAAAATCCTTGACTCTCATTAGGGAAAAATCCTTGAAAATGTGGGCACTGCTTATATCGACCTGAATGGGCTAAAACAGATTAATGACAGCCAGGGTCATGAAGCTGGAGATGCCTTTATACAAAATGCTGCCAGAGTACTTTCCAGAGTTTTTCCTGACAAAGTTTACCGAATCGGCGGCGATGAATTTGTGATCATTCAAAGCAGTATCGAGGAGCTGGAATTTCATAACAGAATAAACAGATTGCAGGAATATATGAAACAGGATCAGATCAGTATCTCCATTGGCTTTCTCTGGAAAGCTTCCTGTGAAAATCTGGAAGATATGCTGAAGGAAGCTGATCACAGAATGTATGAAGCGAAAAAAGCTTACTATCAGACAGCAGACAGACGAACCCATAATCATTGAATTATCTGCAGTCTGCACGCTCCAGTGCTATCTGGTATGCTTCATATTCGCTCACCGCAGCAGGAAGCAGTATTCCAGCCTCCATAAGTGCAGCTCCCGGATATACTTTTCCGGTAGTTTTTTCCCGATAAAAAGCATCCTCTTCCATTCCTTTTAAGGTAACGTATGCTGCCGGCGGATTGGCCTCTGCTGTAAGTCTTATCACACTTACCAGTGCCTTGGATCTATCATCTGATACCACCATCCAGGCCGCAAAATTATCCTGGAAAGGATTGGAAAGACGGTAATAATCTCCTTCACGGATCAATTCCTGATACTCCCTGTATTGGGCAAGCTGGGCACGGATTTCTGCTTTTTCCTTTGCATTTAAAAGTGCGGGATTCAGTTCATAGCCAAAGGTTCCAGACATAGCTGCAACGCCTCTTGTATGCATACTGGTCACTCTTCCGGTCTGATGGTTTGGCACTGCTGACACATGTGAACCCATTGCTGCTACCGGATAAAAGAAGGAGGTTCCATATTGAATCCGTGTACGATTAATAGCATCTGTGTTGTCACTGCACCAGATCTGAGGCGTATAATACAACATTCCGGCATCAAATCTTCCGCCGCCTCCGCTGCAGCCTTCAATAAGAATATCCGGATAACGGTTCGTAAGTTTTTCCAGGAAATCGTACACCCCAAGAACATAATCATAGGTCACGTTTGGTGCATAAATATCTGCCAGGCTGCGGTTCATATCCCATTTAATGTACTCCACATTCCCCTGATCCAGAACTGCGCAAATGCGTTTAAATATCTCATCACGTACTTCTTTTCTGGAAAAATCAAGAACCAGCTGGTTTCTGGAACGGACAGGCTTGCGGCCTGGAATTGTGATTGCCCATTCCGGATGTTCCCTGTAAAGATCACTGTCCTCACTGACCATTTCAGGCTCAATCCAGATACCGAATTTCACGCCTTCCGCGTTTACTCTTTCGATTAATTTTGTCAGAGTTCCGCCTAATTTTTCCTCGTTCACATACCAGTCGCCGAGAGAAGAATTGTCGTCATTTCGCTTTCCGAACCATCCATCATCCATAACCACCATATCGATTCCAAGCGCTTTTGCCTCCTTTGCAAGCTCTACGATGGTGTCTCCGGTGAAATCAAAATATGCGGCTTCCCAGCTGTTGATCAGGACAGGACGATTTGCATGGACGTATTTTCCCTGGCAGATATGATTCATAATGCAGTGATGGTACTGCTGGGAAAGCCTGGAAAGACCTTTGTTTGTGTAGGATAAAATAACCTCTGGCGCGATAAATTCAGCTCCGGCTTCCAGGGGATATGCAAACAGTTCATCAGTCAGACCCATCTGGATTCTGGTCTGATCATACTGGTCCTTTTCTGCTTCTACAAGGAAGTTTCCACTGTATACAAACAGCATTCCGTAGCAGCTTCCGCTGTCTTCATTTGTGTTTTTTCCTGCAAGGATTACCCCTGGATTATACTGGTGGCTGGAGGTTCCACGGCGGCTGCCAATTCGGGTGCTTTCATGGGAAACCGGCATTCTTTCCATGTTTCTTTCCATAGCATGTCTGCCATAAAATTTGATCAGATCATAGTCTCCGTGAAGGAAATCCAGGCATGCAGACTGGGCTTTTTTTACTGTTACAGGGGCTTTTCCAGCATTCTTAATTATCACACTTCTGGTGATAATATCTTCTTTTTCCAGTACTCCGTAGAGCAGATGAAGCTCTACTTTTGTAACAGGATCTTCCAGTATAATCTTCAAAGTTTCCGCTTCATTTTCTTCTGCACGGACGAATGGAAGACCTTTCAGAGTGTATTTTCCAGCCGCAATTTCATGTGTTATGTAAACCGGATTGCAGCACTGGGAACCATCTGCATTCTCTATATTTAACGCATAATTTCGGAAATCTCCTGTGCCAAGTGATGGATATTCCTGTGGCAATGCATCCAGAGAATAGGTTCTGTCGCTGCCTGCTGAATTCGGATTTCCAGAAAAGCCACGGTCTCCATAATTCAGAAGATAGTCCATTTCTCCTGCAGTTCTGGCACCATAATACAGGTGCAAAAGGTACCCTTGAGCATCCGCCTGCATCTGATAGGTAGTGTGGGCAGTGGTGAGGGTAAAGATCCGGGTTGTTTCGTTGAAGGTGATTGCCATGAGTGGGGCCTCCTTTTTCTATGATGTGTTAAGTATAGCATACCAAAATCAACACTTAAATAGCTTAATTTTTCTTATTTTATGCCTTTATGATGTTTTTTTATGGTATAATGAAATATATTATCGCATTATGATATATTGTCAGCAAATGTAACAGGAGGATTCCGGATATGGATAACAACTTTCACATTTTTCCGAGCGAAACTTTCATTGATCTATGCCTTTACCAATATGGACATGAGAAGTGTACTCCCGGACATTTATTTGGTCCGGCAACGCGGAATCACTACCTTTTTCACTATGTTCTTTCCGGAACAGGCACCCTGATGGCCACGAATTCCAAGGGGCAGAATGTAAATTATCAGGTTCGGAGCGGACAGGGATTTATGATTTTTCCAGGACAGATCACCACTTATGTGGCAGATATTCAGGTGCCATGGGAATACGTCTGGGTGGAGTTTGACGGGCTGCGTACCACAGAAATCCTCAACGTTTGTGGCTTTTCCAAGGATGCGCCAGTCTATATGGCCCACTCCAGGGAGGCACGAAAAAAGATGGTGGATGAACTGATTTACATTTCTCAGAATTCAGAGCAATCTCCTTTTCATCTGATGGGACATTTCTATCTTTTTGCGGATCTGCTTGCGCAATCTGTTGCCAGACCGCAGCCTGCCGCCACCAGTAAAATGAGTGATTATTATATAAAAGAGGCGATAAATTTTATCGAACAGAACTTCCAGAATGATATTTCTATTGAGGATGTGGCAGCTGTATGCGGTATTAACAGAAGCTATCTGGGACGAATTTTCCGCACCAGCACAGGACACTCTCCACAGGAATTTCTCATTCATTACCGCATGACAAAAGCGGCGGAATTGCTGAAGCTGACCACATTATCTATAGGAGATATCGGCTCTGCCGTAGGCTACGAAAACGCCCTCCACTTCTCCCGGGCTTTTAAAAATGTGTATGGGGTTTCACCGCGGGCGTGGCGGGAGCAGCATAGATGAAATTTTGATTATACAAAAAGGACTTTCCGATTTCTCAGAAAGTCCTGTATCTGCTTGCGGTTATTGAATTTTAGAAGTTAAATCCTACGGATTTCAGTGTTCCGTCTGCGGACTGTGCGGTTACGTCCTGGGCAACTACGCCAGCTTCTGTCTCCTGGATGTGGAGGGCGCTCTGGGTTTCGTTTTCCTCTGATGCAACATTTTTGAATTCCATATTAATTACGACTGCTTCGTCTGGAACTTCGATCTCAACACCATCTGCGATGAAGGTTACGTCGTAGAAAGTGTACTCGTCGTCTTCTGTTGTTCCAAGGTCTCTGATGGAAGCCTGTTTTGCTTCTTCATATTTCTCACTGCCAGCTTCAAGCTTTACAGCGTTCATTTCAGCGTTTTCTGGAAGAGCTGTCTCATCAAACACTTTTGCAGTGATAATGACTTCTTCGTTCTCGAAACGGAAATCGGAATCTACGGTAGTTTCTACTGCATCTCCAACTTCACCGGTTCCATCGGTAAACTCAGCTGGATCAGCTTCTGCAGAGCTATCTGTGAATCCATCAACAAAAGCGGCTTCTTCAGCAGATTCCCCGGTCTGGAACTCATCCTGAGATTCTTCTGCCTGAACTTCCTCGGTCTGTGCAACCTCCGGCTGAACCTCTGTCTGAGTCTGCTCTGGCTGAACCTCCTCAGTCTGTGCAGCTTCCGGCTGAACTTCTTCCACATATACAGCTTCATCACCTGTAGTAAAAGCATCCATCTCTGCAAGTGCCTCCGCATCTGTAAATCCTTCTGCGGAAACTACTGTATATCCTGTCACCAGCATTGTCGCTGAAATCATAACTGCCATTGCTTTTTTTAATGTATTCTTTCTCATAATGGAAACCTCCTGAAATCTATAAAGTCATTCCCAAATGTAATATCCTTTAATTTGACTTCATTATACCAGTAGGGCTGTTTCGTCAACTCTTTCTTCGGGATGTTTTTCCACTTTTCAGGAAAGTTTTTTTACTTTTTTGCAAAACCAGAACCACAGGGCTGTTCTGTAGTTTTCCTTAATTGAGCAGAAAACTAAAGTGAATCTGCAAAAAGGCGATCCGCTTTGTGTGCGGACCGCCTTCATTTGTACTTGCTTTGTTATGGTTCCGACCTGGTCAGAAACCTTGTTTTGCTTTACTGTCTTTTGTTTCTTCTGCGGCGTCTTTCAGTCTCGGCTGCAAGCATTGCAGCTGCAAGAAGAAGCATCAGATAAGTTCCGATCGGGGTATCATCTCCGGTCTTCGGTGATTTGCCACCGCCGTAGCCGCCGGAATGATTTTCGGAGCCACCGCTATTTCCACCATCGGAAGAAGGAGTAGGTGTTGGTGTTTCTGTTACTGTGCTTTCTTCCTGGTTGGTGATGACAACTTCTGCTGTCATATTCGTTTCATCAAATATAACAGAATCTGCACTTACGGTAACTTTATATCCAAAGCCTTCGGAGCCTGCAATTGGTTTTCCGTTGGAATCAGTTTCCGTTACATACAGGGTTACCTTTGCTCCTGACTGGGCAAGACCAACATTGATGATCTCACTTACTTCATAGCCACCGTCCATATCAAGCTTGATAATGTTCTGCTCAACCTGCTGGGAAAGCTGTGTATGAGCTGCATCATCAAAGATACCTGCATAGAATACCTCGTTGCTGTTTCTGGTGCCTCCATCTGCACCAAGAACCTTCTTGGTAATTGTCAGCTGACCCTGTTTGTAGAATCCATCTGGCGGGAAGCTGCTGAACACGTTTTCAAAGGAAACGGTTGTTGTTCCATTGGCTTCGGTTACTGTTGTGGAGTTACCATTGCCAAATACAGCTTCATAGACGGTTCCATCTGCAAGAGCGCCGATCGTCTGAGAAGTTCCATCCTGTGTACACTCTGCAATGTAGTATGTCTTGCCTGCCTTAATATTCTCTGAGAATACTACGGTGGAAGCATCTGCATTCTTGAACACAAGAGCTTTCACATCAGAAACTCTCTGAGTGCAGTCTTTATCAGAATACAGGGCTACATAGAAGGTCTGATCTCTTGCTGCCAGATTTTCACCAATATAGGTAAGTTTCTTGGTCACTGCAATAGATGCTGCGGTTGCCAGTTTATCCTGTACAAGTAAAACACCATCCTTGGAAACAGCTGTTGTTTTTTCTGCATCTACTGTTCCGTCTTCTTTCAGAACAAAAGTAGTGTCGCTTGTAAGTAAATATCCGTCTGGCGCTACAGTCTCACGAAGAGTGTAAATCTTACCGGTTTTCAGTTTCTCGGTAACATGAGCTTCCTTGGTGGAATCCCACTCGTCTACTACGTTTCCATCCTGGTCAATGATCTGGATGTGAGCACCTTCCAGCTCTTTCCCATCGGAAATATCTACTTTGCTTACTTTTACAGAAGTTCTGCTGTCTTCTACCAGAAGGGTTCCATTATCTGATATGGTTGTTGTGGTAGTATCTTTGTTAACGGTTCCATCCTCTTTCAGGGTAAAGGTGGTATCGCTGGTCAAAGTATATCCCTCTGGTGCTACAGTCTCGCGAAGGGTATAGGTTTCGCCAGGCTTCAGGCCAGTTACTTCGTGAGCTTCCCATGTGGAATCCCACTCTTCTACTACATTTCCATCCTTGTCGATCACCTGGATATGAGCACCTGCCAGTTCTTTCTGGTCGGTGATGTCTACCTTGCTGATCTTCACGGAGGTAATGGTGTTGGTAATGATAAAGCCTTCTTCTGCATTTCCGGTTACTGTGGAAATGTAACCAACTGCTTTTCCAGTCTCTTCTACGGTATAGGCAATGTCCTTACCGGCTTTCTTCTGGTCAAGGTCAGACCATGTGTAGGTCCAGTTGTTCTCTGCATTCAGGGTAATTTCCTCGCCGCTGTTTTCTCCATCGGCTTTCAGCTGAACCTTGATTTCCTTCGGTCTGTGACCACCGCGGTCATCGTTATCAGCCCATGCCTTGGTAACTGTGACGCTGGTCTTTCCTGGCGCATAGCTGTTGGTGATATCGTAGCCGGTGATCTCAGTTGTGTAATCTGCAACTGCATCCTCGGTTACCGTGTATAGAATTTCTTTTCCAGCCTCATATTTCGGCAGTTTTTCGAAGCTGTAGGTCCAGTTTCCATTTTCGTCTGCGGTTACGGTCTGGCTGTCCTTCTCCTCGCCGTTTGCAAGAAGTCTTACAGTGATGCTCTCCGGACGTTTGCCATCCTGATTGTCGGCATCGTTCCAGGTCTTGGAGCCCTTCACCTCAGTTGTCTCGGTTGTGTAAGTGTTGGTGATGTTAAATCCGTCTACACTTGTTTCATAACCTTCCACGGCTTCCTCGGTTACGGTGTAGGTAATTTCCTTGCCATTTGCATATTTCGGCAGGTCTTTAAAGGTGTAGGTCCAGTTTCCTGCTTCGTCTGCTTTTACAGTCTGGCTTGCTACGATCTCTCCGTTTGCAAGAAGGTTGACGATAATGCTCTCTGGACGCTTGCCATCCTGATTGTCTGCGTCATCCCAGGTCTTGGTTACGGTGATGGAAGTTGTTTCTGGAGCGTAGGTGTTAGTCAGAGTAGTTACAGTTCCGTTCTTGCTGTTGTCGGTAAGTTCGTAACCTTCTGGGAGAGTTTCCTCTGTCCAGGTGTACTCGATTGCTTTTCCGTCTGCTTTTTCCGGAAGGTCAGATATAGTCTGTTTCCAATTGTTCTCGACGCTCAGGGTAACGGTCTTTCCGGTTTCTTTACCGTCTGCAAGAAGACTTACGGTAATGCTCTCCGGACGTTTTCCATCCTGATTTTCAGCGTCGTTCCAGATCTTGGTTACTGTTGCACTGGTCTTTCCTGGAGTGTAGCTGTTGGTGATGTTGCTGCCATCGTAGGTTGTAGTGTAATCAGTTACTTCCTCCTCAGCTACGGTGTAGGTGATTTCCTGGCCGTTTGCATATTTCGGCAGATCTTTGAAGGTGTAAGTCCAGTTTCCTGCTTCGTCTGCAGTTACGGCCTGGCGAGTTTTCTCTGTGCCATTTGCAAGAAGGATTACAGTGATGCTTTCCGGACGCTTGCCATCCTGGTTGTTTGCATCGTTCCAGGTCTTGGTTCCGGTAATCTCGGTGGTCTCTGGCTGATGAGTGTTAATGAAATTATAGCCATCACTCTCGGTTGTGTAGCCATCGACTGCATCCTCAGTTACGGTGTAAGTGATTTCCTGTCCGTTTGCATATTTCGGAAGGTCTGTGAAGCTGTAGCTCCAGTTTCCGTCTGCATCAGCACTTACACTCTGGCTCTTAAGCTTAGTTCCGTCTGCAAAAAGGTTTACGGTAATGCTCTCTGGACGTTTTCCATCCTGATTATCTGCATCTTTCCAGGTCTTGGTTCCGGTGATGGAAGTAAGCTCTGGAGTATGAGTGTTGGTCAGAGTGGTTACCGTTTCGTTCTTGGAAGTTCCTGTCAAGCTGTAGCCTTCTGGAACATTAACCTCGGTCCAGGTGTAGGTGATATACTCTCCATCTGCTTTTTCCGGAAGACCAGTTATCGTCTGTGTCCAGTTGTTCGCAGCAGTAAGAGTAACAGTTTTGTTAGTTGGCGTTCCATTTGCAAGGAGAGCTACGGTAATGCTCTCTGGACGAATGCCATCCTGGTTGTCAGCATCATCCCAGATCTTGGTTACAGACGCGCTGGTCTCACCTGGGGTGTAGCTGTTGGTGATGTTGTAATTATCATCAATAGTTGTTGTATAACCAGGTACGGTAAGCTCGCTTACCGTGTAGGTAATTTCCTGACCATTTGCATATTTCGGCAGATCGGTGAAGCTGTAGGTCCAGTTATCGTCAGCTGTTACGGTCTTGGTGTCTGTAATTATGCCATTTGCAAGAAGGTTGACGGTGATGCTCTTTGGACGTTTGCCATCCTGGTTGTTGGAATCGTTCCAGGTTTTGGTTCCGGTGATGTCGAGGGTTGCTGGTTTATGAGTGTTGGTGATGTTGTAGCCGCTTACGCTTGTTTCATAACCAGCTACCGCACTCTCAGTTACTGTATAAGTGATTTTTCCTTTTGCATCATACTGCGGCAGGTTCTTGAAGACATAGTTCCAGTTTCCAGCCTCATCAGGAGTTACCACCTGACTTGCAGCTTCTGTTCCATTTGCAAAAAGTTTTACAGTGATACTTGCTGGTCTGATTCCGTCCTGGTTGTCTGCATCATTCCAGGTCTTAGAGCCGCTGATATCAATTACTCCTTTATAAATGTTTTCAAAAGCAATTGCATCAACAGTATAATCACCTTTCTTGATCGTCTTGCTTACCTTCAGTTTTCCGTTTCCTGCATCTGCTACAGTTACTTCAACAGTATACTCAGTAGTATCATAAGTAACTTCGGTATTCTCTCTCTGAACTTCTGATACTGTGTAAACATGAGTTCCAACATCTTTAAGAGTATAATTGAGCGGGCTGAATGTTACATTTCCATCTGCATCGTTGGCAACGGTCTGAATAGTCTCTCCGTTCTTGTCCTTCAGCACGAAGTTAAAGGCATCAGCTTCAAGAGCTTTGTTCTTCAGAGTCTTACTTGCCTCCAATGTCAGAGATCCCTTTGCGTCGTAGGTATTGTCGAATATAAGCTCCTGACTATCCTCAGCAAAAGCTGCACTCATTATTCCAGTTGCCTGGTCATAGCTTACAATTACTTTCACAGTAAAGATACTGTTATCGTAAGTTACACCATTTACAGTATAGTTATTCTCAGCGGTTGCTCCCTCCGGGATCACCTCGTTTACGGTGTACTCATAGGTCTTCTCGGATTCATAGCTTCCGTCCGCTTTTTCCAGGTCGGACAGTTTATAATTCAGCTTATTATTAAAGCTGATGCTTCCGTCTGACTTGTTGCTTCCGGTTGCTACTACCTTTCCGGCCTTGCCTTTTACTTCAAATGTAAACTCGCCATCCTTCAGGGTTCTTCCTTCCAGGCTCTTGGTTCCTTCCAGGTCAATTCCAGTCTCGGTGTCATAGCTGTTTGCAAATGCAAGTTTCTGGTCCTTGTCTGCCAACTCCGCTTTCATCGTTCCGCTTGCCTGGTCATAGCTTACTTTTACCTTTACAGTATACTCTTTGTCATCATAAGTGATTCCGTCTCCGGCGTTTCCCTTTACCTCACTTACCTTATAACTGTAAGTCTTCTCAGATGCATAGCTTCCGTCCCCTTTCTTCAGGTCGGACAGTTTGTATCCGATCCTGCTGAATGCGATCTTTCCGGCTGCATCGTTCGTTCCGGTTGCCACTACGGTTCCGACTTCGTCTTTTACCTCGAATTTGAACTCTCCTGCCTTTAGATTTCTTCCGCTCAGGCTCTTGGTTCCTTCCAAGGTTATTTCCGTTTCCTTGTTTTCTTCACTATTTGTAAATTCAGCACCTATAGTACTAGTTATACCATCCTCCCTACTATAAGTTACTGTAGGTGTACTAAAGTCAGCTGGCACAGCTACAGTCACAGTCCATCTATGATTATCATATGTAATTCCTGCTGCCTGCTCTGAAGAATCTTCAACAACCTCATATCTATAAGTTCCTGCTGTCGTATATTTGATTTCTCCAAAATTCTTCACACCATCATTTTGAGCAACACTAATTGTTTTCTTTCCATTTACAGCACCTTCTGGCATTGGTGCATTGTTAATTGGAGTTAATACAAAGTTAAACTTCTTATCTGCTGCACCATTAGTAAATGTTTTCTTAACCTTAATGTTTGCAGATGTTTCATCTTCTTTTTTAATATTATTAAAGGTCGCAACTGTCGCTGTATCTCCAGTCTTAGTCCCTTTATGATAAGTAACTTTTGCATTCTTGCTAATAATTACTCCATTTGAAGGAGTTGCATTTACCACAACTTCTGCATAGTAAACAGTTGTATCAATAGTATAACCCGCAACAGTTCCCTCTTCTGTTATCTTATACCAATAAGTTCCAGCCTCTGTAATATTTCCAAATGTATCAAATGAAACGAGTCCACCATCTCCATTGGATTTTGTATCAACAAGCGTTTCATTTCCCTTGTCATCAATCTTATACAACTTAAATGTAAATTTTCCTGCTTCGTTACCGGATGGGGCTTTGCCATTTACAGTCTTCTTAGCTTTTATTGCATAAGAAGTCACAACAGGAATATCTCTTGAAAGACAATGCCATTCTGTACCGCCACTTGTTACAGAATCTGCAACAATCCAACCTGCACCTACAGCTTTATTTTCAAAAGAACCATTTGGTACTAATACTACACCATGTATTGTTTCAGAAATAACAGAACTTGCATTGTTTAAATTGAAGATAATATTTTCGCAAGCCTTTTCACCAATTCCACCATTTGCGTATCCACCAATATTACAATTCTTCCCATCGATATTAAGTTGATAAGTTTTCAATGTGGCTGTTTCGTCTGGTATGTTTAATACAATATTTTGATCTCCAGTAATTTTAAGATTTAAATTAGAATTTGCATATTCTCCTATCTCAAAATCAATATAATAAGTTCCAGCTGGAGAGGTTGTTAAATCAATCACACCATTTTCATCAGCAACAGATGAATATTTTAAACCTTTTGTATGAGCATCAGAAGCTAGTTTATTACTAGTCATTCTTGACTCATCAACCATACTTCTAACAATATTCTGAATTTCCTCTTGGCTATATGTTTCTGTATCAATTACTAAACCTTTACTCCATATATCATTTCCAAATCTGTTAGCAGCGTCTGGTGTTGTATAAAGGATTAAATCACCCTGACCACCTTCAGAGTTCTTAAAAATATACCAACCATAATCAACATATGCACCAATTAAAGTAGTTCCATTACCGCCATAATTTTTACTACTCTTCATATTTCCAGAACCATGCAAAGTACCTACTGCAAGGTTTGCTTCCAGATCTCCATTACAAGTAAAATCATTAGCCACAATACCAAAATGTAATGAATTTCCTAAAACGGATTTATAATCAACTGTAGGTCCTGGCTGAAATACCACTTTTTCGATATTTACGTTGAAATTATTATTATCTGTTGTTACTGCTATTTTATAATTTACATTACCTTGTTTAAATTTTGAATCATTGGTCAAATTACTATTTAAATTATAAGTATCCCTTATAAAATACAGTTTTAAATCATCTGCATTTTCATCTTTATCAACTTTTAACTCTACGTCTGTTGTGTTGCTATCGATTTGTTCAATAGTAGAAACCGCCTCAACTCCAGAAGAAGTGGTCTTTCCAAGCATCACATACTTATACTGATTTGTAAATGCTGCAAAGTCAAGATCTGCATCAGCTACTATCTGAACATTGCGAGAAATAAATTCTACCTTATTTATATTTACAGTCAAACCACTTGCAGTTTCACTTACAGAAATTTTAAATTTATTTTCACCCTGTTGAAAAGTATCGCCAGTAGTTTTATAGGCTCCCCACTGCCAGCTCTCTTTTCCTTGCACAAAATAAATTTTCTTCTCTGTACCTTCTGCAACATCATTCAGTACAACATTTTCTGTTGTACTTATTTTTTCAATTGATGATGTTGCCCCAATCCCTGGCCACTTGTCGGGAGTCTCCGTTCCAAGCATTATATATTTGTAATCATTCAAAAATTGTTCCACGTCAAGTTCTTCTGCAACATTGATTTGAACATTGCACTGACTGCTGCTTTCCGCGGCCGCACTCTTCTGCTTCACCCTTCCCACCGTCGCCGCAAACGTCGTCACAGATGAATCAGCCATGATCATCACGAGAGCGAGAAACAGTGCCAGAAATCTTCTTAAATACCCATTCTTTTTCATAATGTCTCATTCCTTTCTTTGGATATGTAGATTTATTTTAACCGAATCGGGAATTATTTTCGGTTGCATGATAGATAGTATATGATTTTTAAATATATTCTATCACTTTGCCTCTTTCTCCAACTCTTTCATTTTCCGAAAGAGTTGCAAAAACGAGCGATTTCCTATGGCATTTTTAGCATTTTTCAAGTCTTTTCCATAAATCAGGAGCAAATGAGTTCATACTCATCACAAATCACATCGTAGACCATAATTTATCCCTCCATTTCACACATCTCTCCAATGGATGCCACATAGAAATCAACCTGAGTGAATTTCTTATCGCCAGAGAGCTTATTGAATTTTTTGGCGATTCGTTTGGAAACGATAGGGCAGTTTTCCTGGCTGATTTCGATCAGCATGACGATGTACTGCCGGACATTGTATCTGGTGTAAAAATCACCTTTTCGTATGGATGACTGGATGGCCTGTCTGAGAAGTTCGGACTTTTCACGTTCCTTCTCCTCCGAAACATGATCCGCCTTATAGTCCAGTGTGCAAAGCATAACAAACACGGATAAACCGGAGCGCTCCACCATACGGCTGAATACATGATAGATGTCAACAAAGCTGGGAAACGGACAGAAATATGCTCCTACTGCAGCATCCTTTTCCCGAAGTCTTTCCTTGATATCGCTAAGGGCACCTGCTGCCTGTGAAGTCCGTTCTCCCATCAGCTTGAAACGCTTTAACAATCTCTCCGAAGGGGCCACTCCCATTTCATCGAATAAAAGCTTTTCGGTGTTTTGGTAAACTTCAAGGCCTTCCTTATATCGTGACATTCCGATCAGGCTGTCGATTTCCCAGACCTGCCACTCGTCAAAGGGATAAATTTCGGCGGCTCTGTGCGCCACTTTATGCAGATCTTCATACCGTTCATGCCCCTTCAGCCAGCGGCACAGCTCCTCTGTAACACGGAAGTACTCATCTCTGCACCGAACATTCTCCACAGCGACCCATTGCTCCCCGATCATATCCGGGAGAAATTCACCTTTATAAATTTTCCAGGCCTGCATCCAGAGATGAAGCTTGTCCTCTTCCCGTTTCTCCTTTTTTTCTTTCTCTATCAGTTTCCGGAACTCATTTACATCAACCTGAACTTCAATATTTCCGTCCCAACGGCACATTCCGGACTGGATATTTATGTATTTGCTATCTGGAAGTCCAATATCCTTCAGCTGTTTACGAAGTCTGAAAATGGTGTTGTTCAGGCTTCCGTTCTTATTCTCCACCTCAACTCTTCCATAAAGGGCATCTATCATAGCAGCTTTGGAAATTCCGCCGTCTTCGGTATGAAACATAAGCAGCTGAAAAAGCTGTGTAGTCTTCGATGCTTTATTTCGATCCAGTACCAGTTCTTTTCCCTTATATTCCAACGAAAAGGTTCCAAGCATGCGAACCTTTAATACGTTTTTTTCCATATACTTTTCTCCATAACTAAAATAATTCTAGAACGTATTTATTGCAGACGTAATTAGCAATAGCCTTTTATTTCCTTATTAATTATAATACGACTTTTTTACATAATAACACCAGAATAAAAAAAGAACTATTAACATTTGGTTAAAAAAAGGCAGAAGTTTTCGTTACATGTACTGAAAACTTCTGCTCTTACTGCTTCTTTATTCTGTTACTTCGTACTGCCTCAATTCATATTTCAGTTTGGTGCCCTCTTTGATTTCTATTAGCAAAAGGACTCCGGGCACCGGCTTCTCACCGGCATGTCCTCGCCTTTTACGTATCTTGCGTTAAATTCCATATTGATCTGGCGAAGCTCTTTCTTCCCGTCAATGTATTCCTGATACATCTCAGCCAGTCCTGCCATACAGCCGTCGCAGTTCGCCTCAATATTTCCAAGGGATTCTGCAACGATCTTCTCCCGTTCCTCACGGGTAGTTTCTGCGATTAAATATCCCGCCAGCTTTACGCCTCCACTTTCTCAGGTAAATTTCATTATCTCTATTATAGCGTACTCCTTAACAATTTCAACTTTAACTTCCATAACCACTTTAGAATTAATTGATAAATCCACCTGCAAAAACTGTTTATTTTCTCGTTTATGTGTTATATTATATCTACCTTATATTAGTCAGGAGGACTTTATGCAGAAAAAAAGAGTAGGTGTGATTACCTTCCATAACTACGACAATTACGGTGCCATCCTGCAGAGCTATGCGCTTCAGAAAAAGCTGCAAGAAATCGGCACTCAGCCGGAAATTATTGATTACCGCTGCGACTATATCAGCAATCCTTTCCGCCTTGTAAACCTGAAAAAGAAAGGACTTTTTAACTATATTTACGGGGCAATCGGCCATATCTGCTACATTCCCCGCCGTTTCAAATGCAACAAATTCCGTAAGCATATGCGCTACAGCCAGCCTGTCATTCAGGGTAAAATGCAGCCGGTAGCTGGCAAATACGATATTTATATTGCTGGAAGCGACCAGATTTGGGATTACAAGCTTACCAATTTTGATACCACCTATTTCCTTGATTTTGTAAAAGAGGGGAAAAAGAAATGCAGCTATGCTGCAAGTATCGGTGAAAATCTTCCGCCGGAAGAATACCAGCAGAAATACAAAGAACTGCTTTCCGATTTTGATGAAATTCTGGTTCGTGAAGACTATGGGGCTGACATTGTAGAGAATCTCACAGAGAAGCGTCCTGAAGTGGTCTGCGATCCTACCCTTCTTCTCACTGCGGAAGAGTGGGATAAGCTTCTGGTTGAGCCAAAATATAAAGAAAAATACATTCTGGTTTACCAGCTTGGAATTAACAAAGAAATCGTAGACTTCGCCCGCCGTCTCCACAATAAGACCGGCTACCGTATTGTATACATTCCTTTCCCATTAGTCGGACTTCTGAAATGTGACTGCAAGATCACAGTTGGTCCTGCAGAGTGGATGGGACTTTTCAAAAATGCAGAATATGTAGTTTCTGATTCTTTCCATGGTGTTGTTTTTGCCCTTATTTTTAACCGCAAATTCTTCGCCAAGGTAAACGGTCACCACATGAACCGCCGTGTTCAGCAGCTTCTTAATCTGGTGAAGCTTACTGACAGAACTATGGATGATGTTTCTTACGAAAAGCTTACTGAAGAAATTGATTTCACTTATGCAAATGAGCAGATTGCCCGCTTCCGTGAGCACTCTATGGAACAGCTGCGCCAGATGACATCTGAGGATTAAGCAGCGATTACCAATAAATGGAGATTTTTAGCAAATGAATAAAGAAAAAAATGTAAAAAAAGCCTTTTTATGGAATATGATCGGAAGTACCTGTTACTCAGGCTCCTCCTTTTTGTATCTCCTGGTGGTAACTCGTGTGTGTGGCGCACAGCTGGCAGGGTTTTACTCCTTAAGCTATGCTACTGCACAGCTGCTTCTGCAGGTGGGACGCTATGGTGTCCGCACCTATCAGGCCACGGATCTGGAGCACAAATATATTTTTTCCGAGTATAAGGTTTCCCGCATTATCACCTGTGCACTGATGATGCTGTTTGGAATTATTTACAGTTCCTTCAGCTTCAAAGGCGAATATATTATCATCAGCACTTTTATTATTATGATGAAAATGATTGATGCGGTGGAGGATGTTTTCCACGGAAATCTTCAGCAAAAGTACCATGTTGAGCAGATGGGAAAAATGCTGGCGGCGAGAAATCTGTATTCCGCAGTTTTTTTCACCGCTATGCTTATTATCACCAAGAGCCTGTACTGCACCTGTGTTGCAACTTCTACAACCTCCCTTATTCTGTGTCTTATCATTAACTCACAGATGACCAGAAAATACGTTGGTCATGATGAGGATGGACGCAAGCTTCAGATGTCTCATGTGTGGGAGTTACTTCGAACCTGTACGCCTATGTTTATCGGTACTTTTCTTTCCCTGCTGCTCTACAACATTCCAAAATACGCAATGGCTGGCGTTATGACAGATGAATATCAGACTTACTATAGCATTCTGTTTATGCCTTCTTTTGTGATTTCGCTGATGTGCGAGTTCGTGTTTAAGCCTACCATCACCACCATCGCAGAATTATGGTGGGAAAATAATGTGAAAAAGTTCACACTGTACATACTGCGGATCATTGGCATCATCCTTGTCTGCTGTGTGGCTGTTGTGGCCGGAGGGCATCTCATCGGTCGAACATTGCTGGAGATTATTTACGGTGTAGATCTTTCCCCATATAAGCTGCATTTCGTAGTTTTACTTATCGGCGGTGGAATCAGCGCGGAAGTCTACATGATCTACAATATCCTTATCGCTATCCGCTGGGGAAAATGCCTGCTTCCAGTTTATTCCATCACCGCAGTTATTACCATCGCAGCTGCCCGGATCCTGGTGCAGCAGTTGGGAATTATGGGCGCAGCATTGAATTATGTACTGTCCTGCTCCATTTTGTTTGTGCTGTTTACTTTGATCCTGATTTATGTAATTCTTCGTAAAAAACATCAGAACTAGTTCAATTAATACAACATCCCCCGGAAAGGAAATGTCCGTTTATTGGGACTATTCTTTCCGGGGGATGTTTTTTTATTTTCCTTTCGGATTTATGCGTGGAAGCTGATACTCTCGTATATTTTCATAGCCCGATAACGCCAACAGCAAAAGCAAGTCACGCTGTGGTCCTTTCCAGGATTCTACAGGTTCGTACCATTCGTGGATGGTATGCTCTCCACCGCCTTTTCCTCCCCAGCCCACGGTGATGGCAGGGATTCCAAGACTGATGGGGATGTTGGCGTCTGTGCTGGCAGCACCGATGTACAGGGTTTCCATGCCTATGGCCTGATTTGCAGCATTTGCAGCCTGGACAATCTGGCAGGATTTGTCCTGGGTACCAGCGGGGCGCCTGCCCTTTTGTTCGAAGGTGACTGTAATGCGGTCATCTTCTGCTGAGATTTCCCTGTCTCCATTATCAGCATTCACTGGCACTGCACCAGCTGTATCTCCCACACTGCTTTTCGCCGTCATATTATTGTCGTCAAAGGTTCCTGTACTCTCAGAACTTAAAGTTCCATATCCCCAGCGGGCGTTTTCCTCATTCACGGCTTCTTCTATTGCCTGGTGGAGTTTTGCAGATAATTTCTCAAGTTCCCCTGCATCTACAGAGCGCATATCCACCAGCATAGAACACTCTGCCGCGATTACATTTACAGACGTGCCGCCGTTTACTACGCCTACACTAAAAGTAGTTTTCGGATTCTTTGGTGTCTGGAAATCGCTGATTTTCGCAATCGCCCTTCCCATTGCGTGAATCGGGTTGGGAATTCCGAAGCCGGTGAAGCTGTGTCCGCCGGTTCCGTGGAAAGTTACCAGATAGCGTTCGCTGCCTACTGCCTGGTAGATGATTCCGGAGGTATTTTTATCATCGATGGAGACGAAACCGTCGTAGTGTCCTTCTGTATTTGCCATATTCTTAAACACATGCTTAATTCCCCTCAGGTCGCCGAGCCCTTCTTCACACACATTCGCACAGAACACAATATCTCCCTCGCCGCGAATTCCTGCAGCATTCATTGCTCTTGCAAGACTGAGAAGCTCCGCTACCGCCCTGGTATCGTCTCCGATTCCCGGACAGCTGTAGCGTTCGCCTTCTTTCTTCAAAGTAAGGTCTGTCTCCCTTTGGAAAACAGTGTCTGTATGTCCCGCAACCATGATTCGCGGTCCATTCCCAGTCCCTTTCCAGGTTCCCAGCACATTTCCCACCTCATCAACGTGCACATCTGAAAGACCGGCATCCACCATCTTCTTTCGGACATATTCCGCTTTCTCCCCTTCTTCATAGGAAGGCGCAGGAATCTGGCACATTTCCAGGTGCTCCTGCAAAGTTCTTTCATCATCTTCGCGCAAAAATTTTAGTGCTTCCTGCACACCATTATATTTCAGTAATTTATCCATAATCTTTCCCTTTCAACTATAGAAAAAGTCAGCAAGTTCCAGCCTTCCCAGCCCAAACCTCCTGACCCTCATACGTCTGATTATTATCTTTTTATCACCATACAGCGGTTTTCCACTCATCTGGTCAACACTACATTTGAAATGATTTTTTGCAGAATCGGATCCACTGAACATAATTATAATCTCTCCAGCAGCTTCTCCAGATCCGCATAACTCTCAATATTATTGGACTCCCTGCGAAGCCCTGCACTGTGGGGCATCCCTGCTGTATACCATGCCACATGCTTGCGCATCTCCCGGATTCCGATGAATTCACCCTTCATTTCAATCTGAGCCCGCGCATGCTTCAGAATCATCGCTTTCACCTCTGCCAGAGAAGGTCTTGCCAGCTCTTCCCCTGTTGCAAAATAGTGATTCATCTCCCGAAATATCCATGGATTTCCTTCCACAGCACGCCCGATCATCACCGCATCACATCCGGTCTGCCGAAAAAGTTTCTCCGCCTTTTTCGGCGAATCCACATCCCCATTTCCAATCACCGGAATGGAAACTGCTTCTTTAACCCTGGCAATGGTCTCCCAGTCTGCTATCCCGGAATAATACTGCTGCCGTGTCCGTCCATGAACTGCAATAGCTGCTGCCCCGGCATCCTCCACGCGCTTTGCAATCTCCACAATATCCACTGGCTCATTCTCAAAACCGATACGAACTTTCACTGTCAATGGCTTCTGAATGGCAGAAGAAACGCTTTTCACAATCTTCACGATCAGATCCGGATTTTTCAAAAGAGCTGAACCTTCACCGTTATTCACTACCTTCGGCACCGGGCATCCCATATTGATATCCAGAATGTCAAAAGGCTCTTCCTCAATTTCCTTCGCTACCTCCGCCATCAGCTCCGGCTCGCTTCCAAAGAGCTGCATGGAAATAGGATGCTCCACCGGGTCGATTTCCATCAGAGCCCTGGTATTTTTGTTCTTATAGGAAATAGCCTTGGCACTGATCATCTCCATGCAGAGAAGCCCAGCGCCCTGCTCCTTGCAAAGCCTGCGAAAAGCCAGGTCGGTAACGCCCGCCATTGGCGCCAGGACGAACCGGTTTGGGATCTCCACATTTCCGATTTTCCACTTCATCTCCTTTGGAAGCTCATATCTCAACTTAGAATCTAAATTACTACTCATATCACCTTAATTACTTTCATATTTGATGTGTAACTATTCAATCCTTTCAACAATTACTCGCTTCGTGAACTCAAATGTCACATCTGATGAGCTGCTATTTTCCCTGTTTATCAGTTTATCCACACAGCTTACTCTTCTGTCTTCTCTTTATCCACATCTTCCCCAAGGAAGAACACACGATAATACATTTCCAGAGATTCCAGAAGCTCCTCTTTCTCTACACGCAGCTTTTTGATTTTCAGTGCACCGCCAATATCATCATAAAATCCATCAGCTTCCGTAGCCTCAGTTTTAAACTGCAGATTTCCATGATCATCAAACTCCAATGTGAAAATTCCGCCAATCTCTTCTGTGAAAAGAACGCACATGATCTGCAGTTCCTTCTTCACATGATCTGGCAGAGAATCAAAGTCTTTATTAAAATAATATTTCTGTTCATAGGCGCTTGCGCCACAAAGCACTACATTCTCCTGATACAATTAAGTCCCACCTTTCTGTTTTCATATGTGTCAACAACATTTTCGCAAGTGATATGCCCCATTCACTGTAGGATTATCGCAATCAGTGGGGAATATCATTTGCGAAAATGTGCCTAAACAATAGCCTTACACATAGCTATACAGCCCGCGAACCGAAACCTCACCGGCGCTGACAGCTACAATCGTTCCATCAGTTTTCTCTACCAACAGCTCTCCGCCATCTGTAATCCCTCTGGCCACGCCCTCGTACGGCTCTTTCGCCAGCACACGCACCGGCTGATTGTAATTAGCAAGAATACTTTCATATTCCTCTTTCAGCCCACTGAGGTCACAGGTCGCTGCAAATTTTTCATAGTATTTCTCAAAAGCTTCCATCACAAGCCCGGGAATCTGGCTTCTGTCAAATTCCTTGCCGCTCTCCAGATAAAGGGATGTAGCCTTGTCTGCCATCTCCTCCGGAAACTCTTTGATATTTACATTAATTCCCACTCCGATGACTGCATAGTCAATTTTTCCATCGCGAACCCCCATTTCGGTAAGGATTCCGCATATTTTTTTGTGGGAAACCACCACATCATTGGGCCATTTGATACTTACGTCAAATCCAAGATTCTTCACTGCTTTCGCCACAGCCATACCCATTACAAGGGTAAGGGTTGGTGCATACTGAGGTTCAAATTTCGGTCTGAGAAGAATGCTCATCATAACCGACGTACCCTCTGGTACCTCCCAGGATCTGCCAAGTCTTCCTCTTCCTGCCGACTGAAATTCTGCCAGTGCAAGAGTTCCCTCTGGTGCGCCTTCTTTCGCCAGACGCTTGATCCACAAATTGGTAGAATCTGTTTCTCTTGCAAAATGGACGGTTTTGCCCGCCCATTTTGTATGTATCTGATCTGCAATTGTGGTTTCGTTATAGATACTGCCTGTGACAATTTCTTCGTATGATTCTTTTTCGGAAATCATTTCAGATACCCTTTCTATAACTCCCAATCGTCCAGATTCTTTGAATGAATGATACATCTTATCCAGAGGATAAAAAGTAGTACATAAGAACGTAGGAACAATCGGAATTCATTAATTCATTGTTATCTGGAAGCCGAATTATTTATTCTCAGGCTCTCCCAGTGTAGCAACCATAACCGCTTTAATGGTATGCATACGGTTCTCAGCCTCATCAAATACCTTAGAAGCCGGAGACTCGAATACTTCGTCTGTTACCTCCATGTCAGTCAGATTAAAGCGCTCACCCATTTCCTTTCCAATCTTTGTCTTAAGGTCATGGAATGCCGGCAGACAGTGAAGGAAAATTGCTTTCTCCCCTGCATTCTTCATAACTGCAGATGTTACCTTGTATGGTGTCAGATCATGGATTCTCTCTTCCCATACTGCATCCGGCTCACCCATGGATACCCATACATCTGTGTAAATAACGTCTGCGTCCTTCGTTCCAGCCTCTACATCCTCTGTAAGAGTAATGGTTGCGCCGGACTCTGCTGCGTACTCTTTGCACTGAGCAACCAGCTCCTCATTCGGGAAATATTTCTTACTTGTGCAGGCTACGAAATGCATACCAAGCTTGGAGCAGGCTACCATCAGGGAGTTACCCATATTGTAACGGGCATCGCCCATGTAAACCAGCTTGATTCCTTTCAGATATCCGAAATGCTCACGGATGGTAAGCATATCTGCTAACATCTGTGTTGGATGATATTCGTTTGTCAGACCGTTCCAAACCGGAACTCCTGCATATTTTGCAAGATCTTCTACAATTTCCTGACCAAATCCACGGTACTCAATACCATCATACATTCTTCCAAGAACTCTCGCAGTATCTGCAATGCTCTCTTTCTTGCCGATCTGGGAGCCAGTTGGATCCAGATAGGTGCTTCCCATTCCAAGATCATGGGCTGCCACCTCGAAGGAACAACGTGTTCTGGTGCTGGTTTTCTCAAAGATCAGGGCAATATTTTTGCCTTTGTAATACTCGGTAAGCTCACCGGCTTTTTTCTTTGCCTTTAACTCAGCGGATAAATCAAGAAGATACAGAATTTCCTCTGGTGTAAAGTCTTTCAGTGTCAAAAAATTTCTGCCTTTTAAGTTCATAATAATCCTCCTCTGGTGTCAGGTATAGTACCTGGCACCATTTTTCTTTCTGTCATGCTTTACAGTAAACTGTCGTACAAGTCTTTGAATTTTTCACTTTTCAGACTGACCATAGCCGGCTTTCATCTCATTAATTTCTTGTTTCAAGAATGTTACTCTTCTTTTTTATCCTTCTCATCCACAACAACTTCCTTCAAAGAAGCTGCCAGTCCTGCCAGGTTCTGGATCTCTGACGGGATAATGATCTTGGTAGATTTGCCGTCTGCCACTTTCGCAAGAGCTTCGAAGCTCTTCAGGGTAAGAACTGCATTGTCAGCACCTGCCTCCTTGATCATACGAAGACCTTCTGCATTCGCCTTCTGAACCTTCAGAACTGCCTCTGCTTGACCTTCTGCCTCTTTGATCATGCGCTCTTTCTGCGCTTCCGCGCGAAGGATAGCAGCCTGCTTCTCAGCTTCGGCATCAAGAATTGCAGATTCCTTTTTACCCTCTGCAACAAGGATGGTGGACTTCTTCTCACCTTCTGCGATCAGAATTGCCTCACGTCTCTCACGCTCTGCTTTCATCTGTTTCTCCATGGCTTCCTGAATAGCGGCCGGAGGAATGATATTTTTAAGCTCTACACGGTTTACCTTGATTCCCCATGGATCAGTTGCCACGTCAAGGGAAGCACGCATCTTGGTATTGATCACCTCACGTGAGGTCAGGGTTTCATCCAGTTCCATATCACCGATAATGTTACGCAATGTAGTCGCGGAAAGATTCTCGATAGCCATGATCGGATTCTCAACGCCGTATGCGTACAGCTTCGGGTCTGTGATCTGGAAAAATACAACAGTATCAATCTGCATGGTTACGTTATCTTTTGTGATAACCGGCTGTGGTGGGAAATCTACAACCTGCTCTTTCAGATTGACTTTTCTTGCCACACGCTCTACAAATGGAAGTTTGAAGTGTACACCGGTTCCCCATGTTGCCTGATAAGCACCTAAACGCTCAAGTACGATCGCATATGCCTGGGGTACGATGCGGATGCAGGATGCCAGGATCCACAGCACCAGAATGATGACAATCAGCAAAAATAAGATACTTCCCATATTACGCCTCCTTTGGCTCCACGATCAATTTAACACCGTGGACTGCTTTTATGATTACTACAGTGTCAACCGGAATTGTTACGCTGTCATCGGATGTCCGGGCCATCCATTCAATGTCATTGATGCGAACCTGGCCTGTCTGGGCCAGATTATTGATCTTCTGGATCACGACAGCCTTTTTTCCAAGAAGACCTTCCACATTTGTTTTCTCTGTGTCTTTTCTCATAAGCTTCAGAGCTGCCGGTCTTGTAAAAAACAGCAGCACCAGTGAAACACAGAAAAACAGAAGAAGCTGCGGCACGATTCCCATTCCAATGCCGGCTGCAATAGCGGCAGCAAGTGCGCCTCCTGCAAACCAGATCGTAGTAAGTGCCGTGGTAAGCCCTTCAATAACCAGAAGCACAGCCAGGACTCCCAGCCAGATAATTGGTTCCATAAGACTCCCCCTTTCAGATAAGCGATTGTCAAAATCTGCCATACGTCATCAGATATACTTCAGCAGACAGATTCCAGATCAGCTAACCCTACCGTCTCTGCCTTGCAGCCTCATACATCAAAATTCCTGCAGCCATAGCTGCATTCAAGGACTCCACCTTGCCGCACATGGGGATCCGGATGAGACAATCAGCAGCTTCTGCTGCCTCTTCCGTCAACCCGTTTCCTTCATTTCCAATAAGAAATGCTGTGCCGCCCTGATAATCCTCCTGATCATAGGAATTTTTTCCTTTCAGGTGGGCTGCAAAGGTACGGATACCTTTTTGCTCCAGTTCCGCTTTTAATGATACCACATCCTCCACATATAGGAAAGGCATTCTGTAAACAGATCCCATTGTTGAGCGGATGACCTTTGGATTGGTAATGTCTACGCAGGTTTTCGTAAGAAAAACACCGGAAACACCAGCACCCTCACCTGTTCGGAAAATAGTCCCTGCATTTCCCGGATCCTGAAGATCCTCAAGAACCATTACCAAAGGAGCATCTCCTTTTAAAATATCTTCCACAGTCCACACCGGTTTCTTCAGAACTGTAAGAATTCCCTGTGGAGTCCTGGTATCACACATCTGCCGGAAAACATTATCTGCCACGATTTCTCTTTTTTCTTCCGGAAGCTCCATGACCTGCTTCATCAGGGACTCATCTGCAGTCAGGGATTCTGTCACATAAACCCTGGAAATCCAGTCCTTTGGAGCTTCCCCGAACATTTTCCGTCCCTCAGCCACAAACAACCCCTGTTCCCTGCGGGCCTTGGCCTTCTGGTTTAACTGTATGATATTTTTTACCTGTGTATTATTTGCACTGGTTATCATAAATTATCCTCCCTGTTACAGCGGCTTTCGGAATTTATTCAAATCCTCGTTCTTTCCTACTGCAACCAGAATACAACCCGCTTCCAGCTTCTCCGCAGGATTCAGGTTTACATTTACAGAATCTCCATGCTTCACTGCAACCAGATTTATATGATGCTGCTCACGGAGCCTGATCTCTGAAAGACTTTTTCCCACCCATTCACCCGGGATCCGGAATTCTGCCATACTGAACTCCGTAGAAAGCTCAAACACATCCTCAAATCCACTGGCTGTAAAATTACGGGCAACGCGGATTCCCATGGAACGCTCCGGATATATTACCTGATCAGCACCAATTTTCTCCAGGATCCGGCCATGAAGGGAATTCATTGCCTTCGCCAGAACAAGCGGGACGCCCAGGTCCTTCACCTGCATGGTAGCTGTAATACTGGCTTCCATATTTTCTGCAACCGCAATAATCGCAACGTCTACGTTCTGCACGCCCAGGGATTTCAGAATTCCAGGCTCGCGCACATCTGCACGAACTGCATAAGTGACAGTATCTGCAATTTCCTGAATATTCTCATCTTTATCATCAATTGCCAAAACATCATAATCTGCATTCGCAAGCTCTTTCGCCAGGGTCATTCCAAACTGCCCCAATCCAATGACTGCAAAGGATTTTCCGCTCATTCTAATCTCCTTTAAAATCTGCTATGAAAGCAACGGACTTTCATGCGGGATAATGTCGTCCACAGACGCCATTTTCTATCCTATCATAATATTCTCTTCTGCCAGATGTACATCTTTAGTTCGCTTCTGCGCACGGGATACAACTGCCGCGCCCAGTGTCAGCGGACCGATTCTTCCAAGATACATGGTAAAAATAACGATCCATTTGGCCGGTGTATTCAGGACCGCGGTCAGTCCTCTGGAAAGACCTACGGTTCCAATTGCAGAAGTAAGCTCATACAGCACATCCACAAAGGGTGCATCCGGCATAATTGCAAAAATCCCCAGCACGGAAATAAGCAGCACACTAACCGCCATTCCCACAACTACCTGCGCAGAACGGATATAACTGCTGCGAATCTTTCTCCCATAAACCTCTACATCCTTTTTTCCCCGAAGGTTGGCAATAATACTCATCACAAGCACTGCAAGTGTAGTCGTCTTCACTCCGCCGGCAGTCCCCATAGGAGAACCTCCAACCAGCATAAGAAACAGACAGATCATTACACTTCCGCTGGTCAGCGCCCCCTGAGCAACTGTAAAAAATCCTGCAGTTCTTGTAGTCACAGACTGAAATGCCGCTGCCATCAGCTTCTGTCCAAAGGACAGACTTCCCAGTGTGTCCGGGTTCTTATACTCAAACAGCAAAATACAGATTGTCCCACCAAGGAGCAAAATCCCGGTTGTAGTCAAAACCAGCTTGCTCTGCAGACGAAGGGTCCGGAATAATCTGCCAGGAGAAAGCTTCTTCTGAAAAACCAGCTTTATTCTTTCTCCAAGATCCCACCATACGTTAAAGCCAAGTCCAGAAGCAATAATTAATCCCATAGTTGTCACATTCACCAGAGGATTGGTTACATAGTCTGCCAGACTGTTCTCTCCCAAAAGATCGATTCCTGCATTGCAAAAGGCTGAAACCGCTGTAAAAACAGCCTGTCCCAGACCTTTCACCAGTCCAAACTCTGGTACAAAGCAGAATGCATAGCCGACGGCTCCGATTCCTTCTGCTGCAAACACACAGAGAACCACTTTTCTCACCACTGTTACCAGACCGGACATCTGCTCCAGATTATAGGATTCCTGGATCATTCTGCGGTTCTTCAGACTGATCTTCTTATTCAGGGAAATAAAAATAACGCTTGCAAGTGCGATCAGTCCAATTCCGCCAATCTGTATGAGCAAAAGGATCACCAGTTTGCCAATCAGACTCCAGTGAGTGGCTGTGGTCACAGTCACAAGACCGGTTACACATACGCAGGTGGTGGCTGTAAACATAGCATCGGAGAACGAAGTGGTCTGGCCTGCTGCCGTACAGAAAGGCAGCCACAGAATTAATCCTCCTACAAAAATTACCCCCGCAAAGCTGAGGGTAATGATCTGTGCCGTATTCAGTTTATGCAATTTATATTGCAGGTTTTGAATGAACATAAGCTTCCTTTATGCCACTGCCCTCAGCATCTTTTGCAAAATATTCTGCTGCAGAATGTCAGGAACAATGACTCTTTTATAATTACGGTTCACCTGCCGTCGGCACATAGCTCAAAGGATTTCTGCAAAATGTGTATCACATACTGTAAAACCCAGTCGGAAATATGCCCTGAGACAAGTGAACCGTATTATCACTGTTATTTCCTATAGTTATGAGAAAGGGACTCACAAACCTCCCACATATATGGAGTGACGCTCTTCTCCATTGCAAGAGCTTCATTGATATCGAAATCAACGAAATCACCATGGCGGTATCCAACAACACGGCTCTTCTTGCCTTCCAGAAGAAGGTCTACTGCCATAGCACCCATCATGGATGCATATACACGGTCTTTACATGTTGGGCTTCCACCACGCTGCATGTGACCAAGGATAGTAGCACGTGTCTCGATTCCTGTAGCAGCCTCGATACGAGTTGCCATAGCCTGTGAATGGCCGATACCCTCTGCATTGATGATGATGTGGTGTTTCTTACCCATCTTACGGCTCTCAATAATGTTATTGATCAGCTTCTGCTCATCATAGTCATACTTCTCAGGGATCAGAACATCCTCGGCTCCGTTGGCAATACCACACCACAGTGCAAGCCAGCCGGCTCCACGTCCCATAACCTCGATGATACTGCATCTCTCATGGGAAGTAGATGTATCACGAACCTTGTCAATTGCTTCCATAGCTGTATTAACAGCGGTATCAAAACCGATGGTGTACTCTGTACATGCAATGTCAAGGTCGATGGTTCCTGGAATTCCGATTGTATTGATTCCAAGGTTTGCAAGCTTCTGCGCTCCGGCAAAGGAACCGTCTCCACCGATTACAACAAGTCCGTCAATACCGTGCTTGCGGCAGATCTCTGCACCACGCTGCTGTCCTTCCGCTGTGCGGAACTCGGCACATCTTGCAGTGTAAAGAATTGTACCACCACGCTCGATGGTGTCGGATACATCTCTTGCTGTCATATCGATGATCTCTTCGTTTAAAAGGCCGTTATAGCCCTTCTGGATACCTTTTACTTTAAGTCCGCTGGAAAGTCCACGTCTTACAACTGCACGGATTGCAGCGTTCATTCCAGGAGCGTCACCGCCGCTGGTAAGGACACCAATGGTCTTAACTTTGTTTTCTGCCATAATAATCTCCTCCATCTTATGAATCGTCGGGAGCTGTGTCTCCATTTTCAGTGGAAACGCCCTCGTTTTTCTATACACATATTCAGCATTAGTTTATAGCATTTTCAAAGGTTTTTCAAGACTCTTTCCTTAAGTAATTGCCGAAATTACACTCTGTTTTCCGTGATTTTACCATAATTTTCCATATACCTGTCTGATTCTTCACTTTAAAGCGTTTTCAGAGCTCTTTCTACAACCCGGATATTGCCTTCACCATATTTTTTACTCATCTGTGCAAGCCATTCATCCTGCAGATTTACATGGTATGCAGCAGACAGTTTTTTCATTGCTTTTACATCTTTCAGATAAATAACGACAGTGTCTGTACCCTGAGAATTCCGTAGATCCTCCAGAAGCCCTTTTTCTTTCTGACTGTAATCGTCCTTACTTTCAAACTGGATCCAGAGTTCTCTCGGAATATCAGAGAAAGGCCGTACCTTTTCCAGGATCAGCTTGCTGGCCTTGTCATCCTCGGCAGATACCCGTCCCTGGATGAATACCCTGGCATCCTCATTGATCATATTCTGCCATTTCTCATAATCTCTTGGAAAAACCATGACTTCTACAGTTCCAACCAGATCCTCCACGGTAAGGAACGCCATCACTTTGTTTGTTTTAGTATACTTCACGTTTTTCTCTGTGATCATTCCTCCGATGATGACTTTCTGATTGTCCCGTACTTTTGACTCATCCGGTTCACCGCCTTCACGGTCGTCTTCATCTGACGGCTGGAAATCAATAGTTCTTGCGGAAATCATTTTTTCCATCATATTACGGTAGCGATCCAGAGGATGACCGCTCAGGTATATGCCAAGGACTTCTTTTTCGTAGGACAGAACCGTCTCTTTGTCATATTCTTCCAGATTCGGCATACGGATCTCAAATTCTTTTTTTTCATCTTCGCTGGCAATGTCGAATAAGCTGAGCTGCCCTGCCATAGACTGCTTCTTGTTTCGGGAAATGTCATCTACGATCTGACCAAAAACGACCATCTTCTGATGACGGTTTCCTTCCAGACAATCCAGAGCACCGGCCTTGATAAAGTTCTCAATGGCACGCTTGTTCACAGCTTCCATATTCCGCTCAATAAAGTTCTTCACGGAAAGGTACTCGCCATGTTCTTTTCTCTCTGCAACAATAGCCTCGATGACCGGACGGCCTACGCTCTTGATTGCGGAAAGTGCATAGAGGATCGAGCCTCCTGATACAGAAAAACCATACTCGCCTTTGTTGATGTCCGGCGGCAAGATCGGAATATTCATCTGACGGCAGACCTGAATATACTCGGCAACCTTGGTAGGCTTGTCGATTACTGAGGTCATCAGCGCAGCCATATATTCTACCGGATAATAGTATTTCAGGAAGGCAGTCTGATACGTAACATAGGCGTATGCCGCAGCATGGGATTTGTTAAATGCATACTGTGCAAAATCGATCATTTCATCGTAGATCTTATTTGCAATTTTCTCATCAATTCCATTTTTAATACAGCCTGGAACACCTTCCGCTTCGTTTCCATAGACAAAAGCCTGGCGTTCTTTTTCCATAACGTTAAGTTTCTTCTTGGACATGGCTCGGCGGAGAAGATCACTTCGTCCCAGGGTAAATCCGGCAAGGCTCTGTACGATCTGCATAACCTGCTCCTGGTACACGATACAACCGTGAGTCGCCTTCAGGATTGGCTCCAGCTGAGGGCAATCATAGTGGATGGTGTCTGGGCGGTTCTTGCCGCGGATGTACTGGGGAATAAAATCCATAGGGCCTGGGCGGTACAGGGAAATTCCGGCAATTACATCCTCCAGGCTATGTGGCTTCAGTTCTTTCATGAATCCTTTCATTCCGCCGCTCTCCAGCTGGAACACACCGTCTGTACGTCCGGTTCCAAGAGAATCCAGCACTTTCTGGTCGTTATAATCTATTTTTTGCATATCAAGGGATATGCCGTAATTTTTCTTTACATTTTTTACTGCGTTGTTGATTACAGTCAGGGTTCGAAGACCAAGGAAATCCATTTTCAGAAGGCCCAGTTCTTCCAGGGTAGTCATGACAAACTGGGTGACGATGGTTCCGTCCTGCGCGCGAGAAAGGGGCACGTATTCGGAAACATCTTTCTGGCTGATTACAACTCCGGCAGCGTGCATGGAAGTATGTCTTGGAAGACCTTCCAGACGTTTGGCCATGTCAATCAGATGATGCACATCCGGCTGCTCGTCGTATGCTTTTTTCAGTTCCGGGTTTACTTCCATGGCTTTGTCGATTGTGACAAGCTTCACATTCGGTATTTTGGCAGGAACCATTTTCGCAATGGAATCTACCTGGGCATATGGCATATCGAGGACACGGCCTACATCACGGATAACACCGCGGGCTGCCAAAGTACCAAATGTAACAATCTGAACCACACAGTCTTTGCCGTATTTCCGTACAACATAGTCGATTACTTCCTGTCTTCGCTCAAATCCGAAATCCACGTCAATATCAGGCATGGATACTCGCTCCGGGTTCAGGAAACGTTCAAACAGAAGGTCGTATTTGATTGGATCAAGTAAGGTGATTCCAAGGGTATATGCAACAATACTTCCGGCTGCGGAGCCTCGTCCGGGACCTACTTCAATGCCATTACTGCGGGCATAATGGATGAAATCCCACACAATGAGGAAGTAGTCAACATAGCCCATATTTTTGATAGTGTTCAGCTCGTATTCCAGTCGCTCCCGTAGCTCTGGGGTAACCGGATCGTACAGGCGCTCCAGACCTTCGAAGCAGAGCTTATTCAGGTATTCCCAGGAGGTGTAGCCCTCGGGAACGTCGAATCTTGGCAGCTTGGTAACTCCGAATTCAATTTCTACGTGGCAGCGCTCTGCTATTTTATGTGTGTTCTCCAAGGCTTCCAGTGCATATGGGAAAAGTGCCGCCATTTCCTGCTCGGATTTCACGTAGTACTGACCGCCTTCGTAGCGCATACGGTCTGTATCGGACAGCTTCTTCCCTGTCTGGAGACACAGAAGAATGTCGTGAGGATCAGCATCTTCTTTGTAGGTGTAATGAATATCGTTAGTGGCTACCAGGTCAATTCCAGTCTCCTGGTGCATGCGCAGAAGCTGCTGGTTTACATTCTGCTGTTCCGGAATTCCATGATCCTGAAGCTCTAGGAAAAAATTGCCTTCGCCGAAAATTTCCTGATAGCGGAGGGCCGCCTTCTTAGCGTCCGGGTACATTCCTCTGTTAAGGAACCGGGCTACTTCACCGGCCAGGCAGGCGCTCAGCGCGATGAGACCTTCGTGATATTCCCGGAGAAGCTCCAGGTCTACTCGTGGTTTATAGTAAAAGCCTTCTTTAAAGCTTTTGGATACAATTTTCATAAGGTTCTGGTAGCCCTGGTTGTTCTCGGCAAGAAGTACCAGATGGTAGTAACGGTCGTCGCCACTGCCGATCTCGCGGTCGAAGCGGGAACCAGGGGCTACATAGACTTCGCAGCCAAGGATCGGATTGATTCCGGCTGCTTTCGCTGCCCGGTAAAAATCGATGACGCCGTACATGACCCCATGGTCTGTGATGGCCGCGCTGTCCATCCCAAGCTCCTTTACACGGGCAACGTATTCTTTTATTTTATTGGAACCGTCCAGCAGGGAGTATTCGGTGTGGACGTGGAGGTGGGTAAAAGCCATTGTGTGTCTCCTTCTTCGCAAATTTGCTATTTAATGTGTTGGTCGTTATCCCGGACGCGATTTCACAATGTATATTCACCGCCGCGCGTCGCAACGTTCCGGCAAGCTAATGAC